>NATN01000045.1 GCA_002085355.1 Candidatus Zhuqueibacterota bacterium 4484_87
GGCAAAAAATTCGCAGTTTGCCTGACGCATGATGTTGACCGTGTGCATAAATCTTATCAATATATCACTCATTTTGTAAGAAATATAGGAAGAGGCGATTTTTGTCCGAATAATCAGATGGAATTTTACGTTAGCCCACAAATGGCAGCAAAGCACACCCCAACGAGCAAGCATGGCAAACGTTTCACGAAAATAATTAAGGAATCCCCATCCAAGAAAAAAGATAATATCTGATATAAAAATATCTCTCGTAATCAGATGGTAGAGTTTGTCAAGCATTTCTTTCATGGCGGTGAGAATCTGCTAATGATTTCACATTTAGTAAATGATGTAAAATGGCGCGGTTAATTTAAAATATAAAAAAAGCCCTTACACTGAATTCAGGCAAGGGCTTTAATATTGATAAGTAGTGCTTTATCTACCCTGTTTGCGTTTAATCATATCGATCTGATATTGCGCAGATTTTCGCCAGTTGCGGCTCTTGGCGGCGATTCTGTAATATCTGACCGCTTCGGAAAATTTGCCCATTTTTTCCAACGCCCAACCAGCCTCGAAAGCTGCCGGAGCATAATTCTTTTTGTATTTCAGGCAATTTTTAGCAGCAAGCAGTGCTTCTTTGTGACGGCCTAACTTATTGAGAATCGAAGCCATGCGAAAATAAGATTCGAAATAATTCTTTTTTACTTCTACCGCTTTTTTGAATACAGCAATGGCTTCATCAGCTTTGCCGATTTTGTCAAGAGCAACGCCCTGCGCATTGTATGCTTTGTAATATTTGGGGTTGAGTTCTGTTACTTTGGCAAATGCTTCTGCTGCTTTTTGGTATTCTTTTTTCTTATTGTAAATAAAACCCAATTCATAATAATTTTTGTAAGAAGTCGAGTCCGAGTTTATCGCCTGCTCACATGCAGTGAGTGCTTCGCCGTAACGATCAAGCTTGCGATACAACTTAGCTAAAGCCAGCCAGGCTCGGGAATAATTGGGATTAATTTGGACAGCTTTATTATAAGAGGCCAGCGCCTCATTATAACGACGCAATTTTGACAAGGCGACACCTTTGCCATAATACGCTTGAACTAATTGAGGATCGTACTGAATGGCCTTTTCATAGGATTTGAGCGCTGATGTTGCGTCTCCCTGTTTTAAAGAGGTGTTCCCGTCGTTATAATAAATTTTGGCTTTATTTTTTTGTTTTTCAACATCCGCCTCAGACATAAGCTTTGCACGAAGAGATTTAATCTCCTCATTCAGCTTGTCAAATTCTGCTTTGAGAGCATCATATTCGGGTTTGCTAATTCCCTCTTGCTCCATCTGGGCGCGAACTTCTTTCGCTTTTGCTACTTTTTTGTCATACTGTTGCTGGAGCTGTGGATCTTGCGCTTGAAGAGAGAAAACAATCAGTAGAGAGAAGAAAACACTAGCCAGCACCCAGAAAAGTTTTTTCTGCATGGAAAAAATCTCCTTGTTTATTTGTGTTACCTCATTAAATAGTTGTGCCGAAGGCGGGATTCGAACCCGCACACCCGGTGGGCACTACCCCCTCAAGATAGCGTGTCTGCCAGTTCCACCACTTCGGCAACCCAAATTTTATTTTCCGGTGTCTTGTGTTGTTGGTGTTTCTACCGGCAATGTAGCGTTTCCCGGTGTCGCTTCATTGACTGTCGGCAAAATCGCTGCCGGTGACGAAGCGCGAAGTTTTTCCATCTCTTCAGCAACGACATTCTGATCGACCGGTTTGCCTTTATCCATATAGCTCACCAGCAGAGCTAAAGCCAAAAAAATGCCTGCGAGTACAGTTGTCGCCTTTTGCAGGAAAGAAGCTGCGCCTCGGCCTCCAAACACCGTGCCCATGCCGCCTCCGCCGCCAAAAACGCCAGCCAGCCCGCCGCCTTTACTCGATTGCAATAAAATCACAACCATAAGTAATATTGAAACTATAACATGAATGACAATTAAAAAAGTTTCCATTTTTACCTCAAGAATTAATTTCCCATTTTTTCAGCAATCTCAATCATCTGCACAAAAGAATCGACTTTGAGACTGGCACCTCCAATTAAACCACCGTCGATATTGTTTTGTTTCAAAAGAGACTCGATGTTGTCTGGTTTTACGCTGCCGCCGTACAAAATAGAGGTGTTTTCAGCGATTGTTTCGTCAAAAATCGTACTCAACAGTTCTCTAATAAATCCATGGACTTCTTCCGCCTGTTCCGGCGTGGCTGTAACGCCTGTTCCAATTGCCCACACAGGTTCGTATGCGATGATAATTCGCTCCATCTGTGCCGTGCTTAAACCTGCCAAGCCGTTTTTAATCTGCGTTTCTACGACCTCTTTCATTTTTCCTGATTCGCGTTGTTCCAGCGTCTCACCGACGCAAACAATCGGAGACAGGCAGCATGTTTGCAATACGCGCTTAATCTTTTTGTTCACGTTCTCATCTGTTTCTCCAAAATATTGTCGGCGTTCAGAATGGCCTATAATCACGTACTGGCATCCTGCGCTTTCAATCATTTCTGCCGAAACTTCACCTGTAAAAGCACCAGAGACTTCCCAGTGAACATTTTGCGCACCTACTCCTGCTCTTGTTTCCTGCAAAATATCTGCAACCGGCGCAAGAGCAACAAAACTCGGACAAATAACAATCTCGGTTTTTTCAAATGGTTCAATTTTACTTTTTAGCTCAAGAGCAAAGGCAACTGCATCAGTTTTAGTTTTGTTCATTTTCCAGTTGCCAGCGACATATATTTTTCGCATTCCAGCACTCTATTTTTTGTTCAATAAGTTAGATGAATTTAAAACATTTTTGATAGCAAATCAACCACGCGAGTGGAGTAACCAAGCTCATTGTCGTACCAGGAGACAACTTTCACCATATTGCCACCGACGACCATAGTAGAATCAGCGTCAAAAATGCTGGAATGACGATTCCCGATGATATCGACAGATACCAGCGGTTCTTCACTATATTCAAGAATGCCTTTTAGCGCGCCTTCTGCTGCCTCTTTCATGGCTGCGTTGACTTCATCTCTGGTCACAGAGGTTTTCAGTTCAGCTACCAGATCTACAACAGAGCCGTCCGGCGTGGGAACGCGCATGGACATACCGTCTAATTTTCCATTAAGTTCGGGAATAACCTTGCCCACTGCTTTGGCTGCTCCTGTTGTCGTCGGAATGATCGACATGGCGGCTGAGCGGGCGCGGCGTAAATCTTTATGCGGCAAGTCTAAAATTCTTTGGTCATTTGTATAAGAGTGCACGGTCGTCATCAAACCGCGGACGACGCCAAATTTATCGTTGAGCACTTTGACGATCGGAGCCAGACAGTTTGTCGTACATGAAGCATTGGATACAATTTTATGCTCGTCTTTCAATTCACTGTCATTGACGCCAAGTACGATTGTTGCGTCAATTTCATCTTTTGCGGGAACAGTCAACAAAACTTTTTCTGCGCCAGCTTTGAGATGCATGGCAATTTCATCGCGTTTGCGGAAGACGCCGGTTGACTCTACAACTGCCTGAACGCCTAATTCTTTCCATGGGAGATTCGCAGGATTTCTTTCCGCGGAAATCTTGATCGTTTTTCCATTCACGACAATCGCGTCGCTTGTGGCAGTTACTTCGCCGTTAAATTTTCCATGAACAGAATCATATTTTAATAAATGCGCTAATGTTTTTGCATCAGTAATGTCATTGATGTGTATAACTTCAAACTCGTCACGAGTTAACAATTCGCGAAATACTAAACGTCCGATTCTTCCGAATCCATTAATTCCAACTTTGATAGCCATAATTTTTCTCCTTCTGATCTCGTGTCATCACGCCTTATTCGCACTACCTAACAGTTCGATTTTACTTTTTACAATTTCTTTAATATAAGAACGACCAGCGCCGATAATTTTGCGCGGATCGAAAACTTCTGGTTTCTCTGTCAATATTTCCCGCACGCCGGCGGTAAATGCAAGCCTTAAATCCGTATCAATATTTACCTTGGTGATTCCCAGCTCAATTGCTTTCTTGATGTCTTCTGCCGGAACGCCTTTGGCTGCGCCTAAATTAGCGCCATATTTATTTGCCTTGGCGAGCACTTCCGGAATAACGCTGGAAGCACCGTGCAAAACGAGCGGCACATTCACGAGATTGCGGATTTCTTCCAACCGGTCGAATGCAAGTTTTGCTTCCCCCTTAAACTTATATGCGCCGTGTGAAGTTCCAATGGCGATGGCAAGGGTGTCGCAATTTGTTTCTTCGACAAAGCGCACAGCTTCATCGGGATCTGTCAAACGAGCGTCGCGTTCGTCCACGGAAATATTGTCTTCAATGCCGCCCAATCGGCCTAATTCCGCTTCAACGGAAATGCCTACTGCGTGGCAAATTTTCACAATTTCTTTTGTGAGCGCCGCATTTTCTTCAAATGGCGCATGGGATCCGTCGATCATGATGGATGTCCAGCCGTTTCTAATGCAGCCTACAATTAAGTCATAATCTGTGCCGTGATCCAGATGCAAACTCACAGGAATTTTTGCTTTTTCAGCCATTGTGCGAACTACTGAAGAAAGCACTTCAATGCCGCAATATTTGATAGCGCTGGTGGATGTAGCCACAATCACCGGCGCATTCATTTCTTCGTGTGCTTCGATAATCGCTTGAGTTATTTCTATGTTACTGGTGTTGAAAGCGCCTACTGCATATTTCCCTTTTTGCGCTGCTGTTTGAATTTCTTTGTTTGATACTAACATTTCATACTCCTGTCCAAAATTTCATTCGATTCTCTCATATCATTCGTCCATCGCTGCAAATTTGAATTAAAAAATGTGATGGCTTCCGAATAACAAAATTTGACGTATATTATAAGAAAAAAAACAGTAAATGTCAAGAAAATTCTCTGTTGATTTGATCTAATCACTGCTTTGGATTAAAGGGCTTATATTTCAGAGCAGGAATAAATTTACGCTTTGGTAACTGTGAATGCGCAGATTGATTCTGGGGTTAATGTTTTTAACTCTTTGGCACAAGCATTGATGGTGGCGCCGGTTGTCAAAACGTCATCGATGAGGACGACGGTTTTCCCTGACAAATTTTGGGCAGAACAGACTTTAAATGCACCGCTGACATTTTTAATTCGTTCCGCTGGGCCAAGTTTCGTTTGCGTTTGTGTGTAGCGGATGCGCTGCAACAGGGAGCAGGCAATGGGAATGGCTGTTTTTTCGTGGATGTAGCGACAAATTATTTCGGATTGATTGTAGCCGCGTTCGCGTTGTCGTGTTTTGTGCAGCGGAACCGGAATAAGTAGTGTGCTTTTGGGAGAAAAATTTAATTGGGATAATTTTTCAGCCATGAAACCGGCAATTGGTTTTGCCAGCAGCCAATATCCGTTGTATTTGAAATGATGGATGAGATTTTGTACATTTTCATCGAATGCCCACAAAGAAAACGCCCGCTCGAAGGCTAGTTCCGATTTGAGAGAGTTTTTCACACGCGAGAAAATGACTGTTTCTCTGCCTGCATCTGAAAGTTGTTGCAAGCAATGATCACAAACCAGAGAGCCGGTCTTTGCGATGGAGTTTCGGCATAAAAGACAAAAGCGTGGCAATAAAAAATCGATAATCGGGCGGATGATGTCGGATATTTGTAACTGAACAGACATGAGAAGAGAATTTTATTTTTTGCTCGAATCATTTTGATTTGATAAAATGCCCGGACGAGTTATCGCCCGGGCGTGATTGAAAGGTTTTTTTAAAAACCAAAATTATAAGCAAAAGCAAGCCGCGGAGAAAATCGTTCCTGGGCTTTATATTTTCCCTGCACCTCGTCAAACTGAAATGTGTAATAATAATCGAGAAACATGATCAGGTACGGTTTGATTTTGTAGCCAATGCCGACTCGGGCAATGGAACGATCGTCCAGCGTGAATACGTCTTTTCCTTTTTCAATTCCCATTTTATCGTACGTCGCCTGAATGGCGATCATGGGGATGTTTTCTTTTGTTTCCGCTGCCAAATGTAACATGCCCGAATTGGGAGTGTCATCCAATTTCTGAAAATTTCCGACCAGACGAATAGTGTTGAGAATATGACCGGCCAATTCGCCGAAAATACCTTTTGTTTCTTCCTGAATCAGAGCCAGTGATTGCGCTTTTTGATAGCCGGAGCCCGGGGTATAGCGCTGTACCTCGTAAAATGCGTCGAAGTAGGATGGCAAAAACTCCTTGCCCAACATTCTCCTTTCCAGTCGCGCGGTAATTTGTGCAATACCCGGAAAGATGTTCCAGTCCGCGGCAATACCAAAGGCGGTACCTTGACCGAAAGTGTCCAGCTTTGCCCAGTCAAAGTAGGTGTAAGTTTTGAACATATCAAAATTGATAAGCGGTAGTTCCACATCAAAACCAAATGCGCTGAACTGGTCTTCCGTGCTCCGTCTGTTATCCGGATCTGTATCAGCAATGAAAGTAGCGCCAAAGGTCAAGTTTTTGATGATGGGAATGTCCAAATAAGGACGCAACGGTCTGACAAAAGCTCTGCCGCCGATGATTTCCAGTCTGCCCAAATTGTTTGTCACTGATTCGAATCCAAAATTTCCAAAGTCGATATCCAGCGCCAAGCCGATTTTTCGGGCATCGTAGCTGGCGGCGTTGGTGTAATAATTCATCAGAAAACCGTGACCCAGGCGGGCAGCGTCGAGGGTACCGATTTTTGTGTAAAACTGATCACCTTTCCTGCCGTAGCGTAAATAGCGCACCAGCCGCAGCCAGTCGTAGTCTTCGTCCCAATCCGCAGCGCGAATAGCGCCATTTTGAGTGTTGTATAACAAATTAATGTTCAACCCTACTCCGAATTTTCCCAGTGCAATATCGGGTGCTAAATTGATAGTGATGTAGGACTGGTCATCGATCACTGTCATACCGAATGCACCGTAAAAACTTCCGCTGTTGTCTTCAGGGTAAAAATTTTGTGCTGAAACTGTTTGGTTGGCAAAAATAATGAAAAGAGCCAGCAATAGGATAGAAGTGCGTCTCATGAGGTTCCCTTTCTGATTATTTTTTCAGAAATAACTTAGAAAAATATAGAAATAATCGGTTAAAAAGTCAAGAAGTATTTTTATCAAAAATATTTTAAAACTCATCTGATAATTTTGTAAAAATTAAATTTGGGGGAAAGCAAAATCAATTTTGCAGACTCAAATCTGCAAAGTTGGAGCAATTGCGTCTGATTGGCGAAATTTTACTGCTATTGAAAATTTTTTTTCTTGCATTTTAAGATAAAATTCCGTATAATTGCGTTTGTGCAAATTATTATCGGTAATTTTTAGTGAGTTGAGATATTGTAAGGAGATGTTATGTCAAAGCAATGTGACATTTGTGGGAAAAAACCGCAAATCGGGAATCATGTGAGTCATGCCCACAATCTGAACAAACGCCGGTTCAATCCGAATATACATAAAATGAAAATTCTGGATAACGGAACCGTAAGACACGCTAATGTCTGCACGCGTTGTTTGCGTTCAGGCAGGGTGACAAAAGTTGTGTAAAATATTTTGATGGGCTTCGGAGTGAATGCGGAAATAGAAAAAGTACCAATTTTTGGTACTTTTTTTTTGACTAAACAGAACTGTCTCTCCGATAAAGCAGAACAAGGGAGGTAGAATCATGCGCCAGCTTCGATTTTATTTTCAATTACTTCTTTTAATTTCCATCCTTTTTAGTTGCGCGCCGTACAAAATGAAGGCAATTCGTGCTAACCGCGATCATCGCTACGAACTTGCTATTGAATACAGCCTCAACCATTTGAAATCAAATCCGCACGACAGCGGCGTGTTAAAAATTTTAGATCAATCTGCGCGTGGCTATTTTGAGAATACCATGCAGAAAATTCGCCATTACGAAAAATTGAACAATTGGATGCGAGTATCGCGAGTGTCGGAAGCGGCATATCAGATGCTATCCAGAGTTAGCCAGATTCCTGATACAGATTTTCCGGGTAAGCAGGATTTGGATTATTTGCAATCGAAGCGCGATCAGTCAAAATTTAATCAAGCGAATGAACTGTATGCTGACGCGATGAAGAAATATAATAGCGGCGATCAAAAAGCAGCTTTATCTGCTTTTGAGAAATGCCAGTCGTTGATTCCCCATTTCAAAGACTCGGATCAGTTTATTGATCGTATTCATAAAAATTTAGCTGAGAAGGCTTATCGCAGGGGAGCGCAACTGGCGAGCGCCGGGCAACTGGAAAGTGCATTGGAACAGTTTGAATTAACAGCGGAACTGGTTCCCGATTTTTTAGACGCCACGCAGCGCATCGAAGATTTGAAACGCCGGTTGGCAATGCAATATTACGATAAAGCGAAAGGTCTTTTTGACGCAGGCGACTATAAAGCAGCATTGGCGCATGCTGATAAATCGTTGTCATTTCGGCCTGATTTTCCGCAAGCTGCAACGCTTTCCCGGCAAAGCCGGAATAAAATAACCGTGAGACTGGCAATTTTACCGTTCGCCACGAAACGGCTGGATGCGAAATTCGCTCGTACGGCAACAGATGCGCTGATTGCCAGGACTTTTCAAAAGAAAAGCCAATTTGTGGAACTGGTGGATCGTGAAAATTTGCAACGCATTTTAGAAGAACAGGCTTTGTCCCAAACCGGCGTAATCGATGAGGAACAAGCAGTGGAAGTCGGTAAATTGAGCGGAGTGAATACCATTGCTGTGGGAACTGTGACTCTGATTAGCAATAAAGTTACGCCAGCGAAAAAGAGAACACTCACCGGTTACTACGAAAAAAGTTATCGCGATGCAAAAGGTGTGCAACGAAAACGCAAGGTTCCGTTCAAATATGCGCAGTTTGAAAGGCGTCGGGAGGTAGCTGTCCAATTGAGCTATCGGCTGATCAACGTGGAAACAGGCGAAATTGTATTCAGCGATAGCCGGACAGAGCGAGCTGATGATTCTGCACAGTGGATTTCCAGCCCGGGCAAATTTACCCAATATCTGTCCGGTGCAGAAAAGAGAAAAATAAAAGCGCCACACACGCCTGCCGCTGCCGAAGTGCTGATTCAAAAAGCGATTTCATCCCTCGCGGATCAGGCTGCAGATCATATCATTCAAAAAATTGCTCCTTTTTAATTAAAAATGCGGGGACAATTCATGCGATCAAAATCAATAGTATTTTTCATGGCTCTTCTTTTAGCTGCTTTTCAGGTTACATCGCTTTTGGGCGTGGATTATCCAATTTATTCAATCGGCGCTCATGGCGGATACGCAAAAAACGGACTTGCCACTGGTTTCAATGGTAGGGCGTTTTTTCGCTATTCTTTAGAGGCGTACATTCCCGGATTTCAAATTGACGTGAGCTATAATCAGGATTTTTACCAGCTTTTGGAAGACAGCGTCCGCATGTGGCCTGGAGCACCGGCTGATTCCACGACCGAAAAAATCATGTATCAGACCGGATTGCGAAATATCTTCCCGGCAGTTTCCGGCTCATTTCATTTTAAATTGAACAGCGGCTTGTATCTTTACGCTGGCGGCGGGGGACAATTTCATTTTCTTTCTATGAAAAACAAACAAAAAGAACGCTACTGGGATGACATCGGTGAAAAATATCAGGAACGAGATATCGCTGAAAAAGAATATTTGAATCAGGTCAAATTTGGCTTCCACTGGTTCGCCGGAGCACGTTTTGCACTGGGTTCATTCGGTACCTTCGATGTGGAAGTGCGGCAGAATTATCTTACCGTGTCACCGGACGACTGGGAGAATGCGGAAGCCGGAAAAAAATGGGGGGACGCTGATTGGAATACTTTGACCGTAAGCGCCGGGGTGACGATATATATTTTTTGATTTTTGAATGTTCACACAAAGTCACAAAGTTATAATTTTTAGAGTGTTATTGTATCGGTAGCTACTCGTTAAAGAAAAAAGTTTAAATCATCATACAAAAATGCAGCGTCGCGAAGATTGTTGATTTATTTTTGGTGATTAAAAGTATTAATGGTTGAGGCTTTTCAATTTTTACAAGAAAAAAATGAAATATCTTGAAATTGGGTCGATGCATAAAAATTTTCGGATATTTCTCATAGTGCACTATAAAAAATCTCCGAAATTTTTGATAGTTGCTTGGAAGAAAAGGCGTTGTATCAAAATTTGCAAAATGGATGTTGTTGGGGACGTAAGCCCAATATTTTGATTCAAAAAATCGATTTTTGAAACAGCCCCAATTGATTAGCTTATTGAAATCCAGATTAAAAAAAAGAACACCAAAGGTGTTTAACATCTGTAGAAAAATATGATGTTCATAATGAAATCAACTCCGCAGGAGTTGGTCGCTTTTATTGTGCCCTGCTGTCTTGGTGGTTTAAATTTTCCAAAATCGGATTTCTAAGGAGAAAACAAATGCAATACACCCAACTCGGAAAACGAGGTCCCGTTGTTTCCACGGTCGGTTTTGGTGCGTGGGCGATTGGTGGGATGAATTGGGGCGAGACTGACGATGCTGTCTCCAAACGCGCGCTGCACGAGGCGCTGGATCACGGCGTGACCCTGATTGACACCGCAGATGTTTACGGTTTTGGGTATTCGGAAGAATTGATCGCCGAGGTCATTGCCGAGCGCGGCAAAAATGACGTTGTCATTGCCACGAAGGCGGGCAATGATTTTTACCATTCAACTGAGAATGACGACAAAGGCTACGGACCTATCCGGCAAAATGCGGACAAAGATTACATTATTTATGCCGCGGAACAGAGTTTGAAACGCCTCAACGTCGATGCGCTGGATATTTTGCAGATTCACAGTTCCAACACAGAATTACTGGAACGAGACGATCCCTGGGAAGCGCTGGAGATTTTGAAAGAACAAGGCAAAATTTTACACGCCGGGTGGAGCGTGCAGTCGTTCAAAGAGACGGAACAGGCGCATTTCCTCGACAGGTATCACGAATTGCTAGATGTGATTCAGGTGCGCTACAACCTGCTCGAGCGAGAGGCGGAAAAAGAACTGTTCCCGCGCGCCATGAAATACGGCATTGGTGTGATTGTGCGCATTCCGCTGTTGTTCGGGCTTTTGACTGGAAAATTCAACAAAAACACCCGTTTCAGCGAGGATGACCATCGCAGCTTTAATTTGTCGCCGGAAAAATTGGCGAAATATCTGGATGATCTGGATCGAATGCAGCCATTGTTTGACGCATATTCTGAACAAACCATGACTCAAGTCAGTTTGCGGTTTTGCATCTCGCATCCGGCGTGTCATACCGTTATTCCCGGCGCGAAGACGCCTGCCCAGGTCGCGGACAATTGTCAGGCGTCAGATTTCGGTCCGATTCCGGGAGAGATGATTCCTGAACTGTGATTTTAGAATTTCGTTACGATTCAGGCCCCCTTCTTTTTCTGTTTGGACAGATTTTACAAAACTTTTTTTTAAATATTTCGTAAATAGAAATAAAAAAAATTACAAAGTAAAAGAAATCGCTTGATATTAAGAATAAAATTTAATAAATTATTTAAAAAGAGTTTACAGTCGGGAGAAATTCGATTGATATTTCAATCTAATTGGGCATTTCAAATAAGATTGATGGAGGGTTGAGCGAAGAAAATTGTTATTGAAAAATCATCAGTGAGAAATGACATCGGTTTTTTTTAAATTTTCAAGCTTCTGCCCTCCTGCTCATAAAAACTTTCCTTAACTTCACTGAGCGAGCAGCGATGATTTGCACGCGAAGAACATATTTCACTTGTTTACTATTGATTGCGTTTTTCATAATCGCGATTGCAGGGAATCTGTTTCCTGAAAATAAAAAGAAAGCTGGTTCTGCCGCTGTTATGGCTCGCTCTGATCAGATTATTATTCGGTTCACCGAAAATTTTTCACTCTTGTCGCAAAATGGCAAAACAAAAATCACCGGATTTTATCGCCTCGACTCGCTAAACCAGTTCTATGGTGTTGTCGCTATTCGCCCTGTGCCACCTTTGCCGCATTATTTCCCCACATCGGTAAAAAAATATTTTTCAAAATTGTACGTTCTCAAATTTTCCGAAGAAATTGATATTAATGAAATTCTGGAAAATTACTCACGCTTGCCCGTGGTGGATTTTGTTGAGCCGGATTATTTTTACTTTTCGACTTTTTCACGTCCTGCCACCGAAGCGACTGCGCAAAAGCAATTTTCACTATTAAAGCCCCGAAAAATTGAAAATAAATTTTGCAAAATAGCAATTTTGTCGCCGGATCAAAGCGGTTTTGAAATACTGACAGAGAAAAATCATCAACAATCTACTGACAATGATGAAAGCGACAGCAGTCCCGGCAGCGCCAATGCCATGGATTTTCTGAAAATACCATTGCCGAATGTCGGAGAAGAAAATGAGCTCGTCCATTATTCCGGTTTGGCAATGACGAAGGCGGCGAGAAATTTTTTGTTCGCATGGGCGGGCGACGGCGATGATGAATCTTTTCCGAGAATTTTACCGGTCAGAGCCGGGGAAATAACAAATTTAGGGACGGGCAAATATTCCACTTCAAACATTATCAGCGCAATCATGTACGCTGTCACAGAAAAAAGTGGCGTCATTGTGCTGCCGTTTTGGGGGTATGGCGTTTCCAGAGTTTTACAGGAGACGCTCGTAGCGTGCGACTCACTGAATTGCCTGGTAGTAGCTGCGGCAGGCGAGGAAAACAGCGGCGTCCCTGTGTTTCCGGCGATGTTTGAAAATGTGCTCGCTATTTCCGCTTTGAATGCGAATAGTGAAAAAATCGGCTCGTCGAATTACGGGAATTATATTGATATTTCGGCTCACGGCTATTTCCCCAATGGTATGGCTATGGTTGATTCTCTGCAAAAATTTCTCTCCCCGACGATTTTGGCTGCTGTGCGCGTCGCTTCTGCTGCAGCTATTTTGCGTTCGGCGTTTCCTGATCTGACGGTGCAGGACATTCGGGAAAGACTGATTTTTAGTTGTGAAAATATTTATTCTCCGGAAGCGGATGCATTTCACGGTCTTTTGGGCGCGGGCAAATTGAACCCGGAGCGAGCCTTGCAAGGCAGGCGTTCACCAAATATCATTATTAAAAAACTGGATTTCAAAAATAGATTCCATCAAAGCCGGGGAAAACAGGAAAGTCGGGCTGAAATATTTTTTGAACTGCAAAATTTGGCGGCTGAAGCGAACGATGTAAAAATCCGGGTTTTGGTTTCCGACGCTCTAATCCGAATCAGTCAGGGCGAAATTGATCTTGAGAAGCTGGGTTTTGGGGAAGTTTTTTCGAATAGGTTGATGCCTCTGAAAATTGAACTTCCGGCGTATTTTTCACAGAATAATCGGCCTCAGGTTATATTGAGCGTGGAGACAGCGGAAGGATTCCGCACGCAACGCGCTGTGCAGATCCGCCCGGTTTTACCGGCACCTGCCGATTTTCGTTTGCGCGCGAAAAATCCGCTCACATTTGTTTGGGAGAAAAATCCGGCGTTTACTGGCTATCGGATTTATCGCAGAAGCAGCTCCGGCTCACAACAGTTTCAATGCGTGACTGAAGAATCAGTCACTGATTCTATTTTTATCGATGAAATGACTGATCCCGGCAATTTTGAATATTACATTACCGGAGTTGATAGTGTCGAGAGAGAATCCGCTCCCTCAGCGCCATTGAAGGTGCACTTTGTCCCGCCGCCGAAATTTTCATTTTTCCCGGGCGATACGCTGATTTCATTCGCTGATTCTGTTGCAATGCACGTTTCGCTTTTGCAGCCGGACTCATTGTACTCATTGCGCTATTCCTGGTTTGTTGATGATTCGCTTTTTGCATCCGGAAAAAGGCTTGATTTAAAGAGAGAAGATTTTACAGGTGAAATAAATACCATAAAACTGGAAATTTCCGATTCCACAGGTCTGGTACTTGCAAATCGTAGGTGGTTGCTGCGGAAAATGCCGGAAAAAACCAGCGCAAAATTTGAATTCACCGGCAAATTCCCGCTGGCGGACACAACAATTTCAGTTTCAGATTCTTTGCTTTTCTCAGTTAATTTGCATGCCGAACATATCGATTCCGTTCGATTCGCCTGGTTCATGAACGACTCCCTTGTTGAATTGTCCCGCAGTTCATCTTTCTTGCTTTTGCCGAGTGGTGAAGCGGCAGAGTCGGAGACGGTTCGGGTCGAATGTCAACTTGCAGATACGACGCTGTCAACGTCCTGGATTATAAATCGGGAAAAACCGACGCTGGAGATCGCAGTACCAATTTTTTCCCCGGCCGGAGATACGACACTTTTCGTCGGGGACACGCTTTTGCTGAAAATTGATTTCCCGGATGACAGTCTCATCTCATGTTTTTGGACAAAAAACGGAGAAATCGATAGTACAAAGGGCCAGAGTTTTTCATTGATTGCGGATAGTGCGGGAACGGATACAATCGTCTGCCGTTATTTTGAGGCGGATTCGCAGCGAATCAGAAAATGGATCATTTCCGTAATTCCAAAAAATTCGGATTTGAAAATAGAAGCGAATTTTTCTCCGGGCGACACAACAATCTTCGCCGGCGATACTTTGAAATTTGAAGTTCGTATGCACGGGGCAGAGGGAGATTCTTCACAATTTTCCTGGCTGGTTAATGGGGTCATCGATTCTGCGGCAGATTCCCTCTCATTCACATTTTTTAGACATGCGCTTGATTCGATAGAAACGGACACGATTGCATTTGCATTTTCAAACGCAGACACAACTGTTCTGTTGAAATGGATGATTACGGTGTTGCCGGAACAAAATCATCCGCCGACTTTTACCAAAATTATGCCGGATACGCCATTTGTGATTTTGGAATCTGATTCCTGTCTGTTTTCTGTATCCGCTTTTGACAGAGATCAGGATTCTCTTTTTTATCGCTGGTGGGTGAACGGCATACTTGATAGTTCTGCGCAGGACTCTGTCTATTTATTCAATAAGTCAAAAGTTACCGATTCGCTCACAGTGATCAGAGTCATTGCAGGGGACGGAGTTGATACGGTTGGTTGCGCGTGGGAAATTCATTTTGCGGAAAATGATTCGCTCTCCTTGCCGGAATGCGTGTTTTCCCCTGAACAGGATACGATTTACATTGCTCCGGGCGACTCGATCGTTTTGAGCGCGGAAAGTGCGGATACGAGCCTCGCTTTTTTCTGGGAAAGAACTACATCGCCCGATTCGGTTTATCGTGGTTCCGCTTATACTTTTCACTGGCAATTACCAAACTTTTTAACGGAGATTATCACAGTCAGCGCAAGGAAGAATGATTGGCAACAGCAGCGAAATTGGGTGATGATTCTTGCGCCGGACACTTCTTTTGTTGATACTTTGCACGTTAAATTTTATCCTGAATCGGATTCTGTCTTTGTGACGCCCGGAGATTCAATACGATTTTCCGTTCATGTTCCTTTTTTCTCACATCCCGCTTCTTTTCGCTGGGAGACAACAGCTTTGACAGAAACGCAGAATGTAAACGACAGTGTTTTTGTATTTCATGTTACGGAGAATATTCCGCAGCCGGAATCCTTACGTGTTCATATCCAAAGTGGTGATTCGGTTCTCATTCACCAGTGGGCGCTTGTCTTGCTCAAAAAGACTTTGCCGCCACCGATTGTTGATGACTCGAACCGCCAGCCCTACCTAACGGAATACGACGCATTAATCTGGCAACCGGATTCTAATCTGGCGAAAAGCACGGGGGGAATAAATGTGCGCTATATTGTGCAATTGAGTCAAGATTCATCTTTTTCAGAAATTATCAGCAGCGATACAGTGCAAACAACACAATTTCTGCTCGCTGATTGTAGCCAATTGAAAAAATTAAAACCGGAAATGACGCTGTATTGGCGGGTTTGCTGCATGACACAGGCTGGTGAGTTTTCTCCTTTTGCTGCAGCGGAAGCTCCGTTGATTTTTTATCCTGAATTTTCAATACTCACCTATTTCACTGGGGAAACCAAAGCAGATGGAATTTCGCTGTCCTGGCAATTGTCCTATCGCGGCAAATGCAAGGGGTTTAATCTTTATCGCAAAGCAGGACAGGAAAACGATTTTATTAAAATCAATGAACAACTAATTACAGGTGGAACAGAATTCCAATTTATTGATAAGTT
>NATN01000046.1 GCA_002085355.1 Candidatus Zhuqueibacterota bacterium 4484_87
ACGCAAAAGCTGTTTCCGGCGACAGGGACAATTTGGTGGCAATATCCACTTTTACGCAACATTCGCTGCCATCAAAAATTGTCCGGTTTTGCGCTGACCAGGAGGTTTTTTATAAATTATGGGACAACGACTCTCAAAAAGATTATCCCAAAGACGGAAAATTCGTTCGTGAATACGTGACATCTGAAATGCTCAAACAATACGGACGAATTATTTTCAACGACCTGGCTATTGCTCCGAACGAAAATCTTGATTCCGTTTGTTCGGACATACTTGATCGATTTTTACACAAAACCAATGGTCAGTTTCATTTTCTTCCTCAAAAATAACATTTGAAGGCCTTTCCTGCCAAATAAAAAGGGAAAATAAAATGAAATATTTCAGATTACTCTTTCTCCTGTTTTTCGTTTTGCTTTTCTCCGGCTTGTACGGACAGGATCAAACGCAAACCGAGGCAAAAAATGATTCTCTGTCTTTTTTACCAAAAGGCACGAAAATTTTCAGCATTCATGAGAACAAAATCGTCTGTTTCCTGCCCCAAAACATGGAAATTCAGGGAATTTTGTGTCGGGGACATGCCAATGACTGGCAGACCGTCTTTTTCAAAAATGGAAAATTGGAATTGGCCTGGCTTGCCGAGGATCAGGAAATTCAGGGATATCCCTGCAAAAAGGCGAGCTTTTGGACAGAACTTTTTGGCAAAAGTGCGGCAGTTCATTTTCACGAAAACGGAAAATTGAAAAGATTCAAGCTGGCGAAAAAGATGACCATTCAGGGGCATCGCTTTAAAAAAGGGAGTGTTGTCAGATTGGACACAGAAGGGAAACTGGTACTGAAATAGAATGCGGATCCTGCAGATTTTTCAACAATTCAATCCAAAGAATCAGCCGACCTAACAAATATTTCCTCAAATAAAAAAAAACACCCCCTCGAAAAAACACATCGAGGGGGTATTCAATTTTCAACTTAAATGTTAAATTTATTTCCCGGCTAACATCTTATAATGTTCATATCTTTCTTTCACGAATTTCTGGAATTCGCTCCAGTATTTATCTACATTTTCCGGGAAAGTAATTTTCAATGAATTGTATCGTTTCTCGCCATTCAGGAATTCCACAACATCTGTTTTCGGTTCTCTGGAGTCCAGAATGAGCGGATTTTTGCCTTCCTTTTTCAGATCAGGGTTGAAACGATACAGTAACCAATACCCGGCTTCCACGGCGCGTTTTTCTTCGATTTGCGTCTCCGACATATCGATTCCGTGAGCGATACAGGGCGCGTACGCGATAATGATCGAGGGCCCATTGTACGCTTCCGCCTCGCGGACGGCTTTGACGTATTGACTTTTATTGGCGCCCATGGCGACGGACGCAACATAAACATAGCCGTAACTCATGAGCATCATGCCCAAATCTTTCTTCGGCGTCGCTTTTCCGGCTTCGGCAAATTTCGCAATAGCGCCCAGTTGCGTTGCTTTTGAAGCCTGACCGCCGGTGTTGGAGTAAACTTCAGTGTCCATTACCAAAATATTTACGTTTTTGCCGGAGGCCATGACATGATCCAAACCGCCGTAACCGATGTCGTAAGCCCAGCCGTCTCCGCCGAACGACCACACGCTTTTATCGATGAAATAGCCGGAAAGCTCTTTGACTCGGCGCAAAATTTTCTTCAGATCACCTTTCGCTTTATCAATGGCGTCAGGCAACAATTGCTTAATTTTCACTACATTTGCTTTTGCTTCTTCATCTTTGGAATCCCACAACTCTTTCGCTTTTGCAAGCGCATCGCGCAAGCTGCCGGAAACGCCGTTGGCAAGAGCCTGTTCCACATTGTAGAGCAACTGCTTGCGGTTGGCGTCCACTGCCAGACGAAAACCGAATCCGTACTCCGCATTGTCCTCGAACAGGGAATTTGCCCACGCCGGACCATGTCCGTCTTTGTTTTTAGCGTAAGGCATTGTCGGAAAAGTTGCGCCCCAGATCGAAGAACAGCCGGTAGCGTTGGCGATTAACAAACGATCGCCGTAAAGCTGCGTAATTAATTTTACGTACGGCGTTTCGCCGCAACCGGCGCAGGCGCCGGAGAACTCAAGCAGCGGCTGTTTGAACTGGCTACCTTTTACCGTTTCCACCTTCACAACCGAGCTCAGCACGTCGTAGGGAACAGCCTCAAAAAATTCCTGATTGGCATTTTCGCCGGCTTTCCGCTCTTCATCGATGGGAGCTTTCACCAACGCCTCTGTGGGACATTCGTTGACGCACACCATGCATCCTACGCAATCTTCGATATAAACCTGAACTTTGAAATCGTATTTTTCGCCGTCCCGTCTCAGCGCTTTCAAGGTCGTGAATGTTTCAGGCGCATCTTTGAGTTGCTCGCGATCAATTAGTTTAGTGCGAATCGCCGCGTGCGGACAAACAAAAGAACATTGGTTACACTGCGTACATTTGTCCGGAATCCAGCGCGGGACAAAAGGCGCCACGCCGCGTTTTTCCAGCTTCGCCGTATTTGAAGGCACAAAACCGTCAAACGGCATGTCGGAAACCGGGATTTCGTCGCCCTTTTCACGCATGATTTTTTCAATCACATTTTTGACGAATTTATCAGAGTCGTCGGGAACGAGTTTTTTCATCTCACGATGGGTTGCCGGCATTTCCGTGGGAACAGGAATTTTTTCCAACGCCTCGTCCGTTTTATCAACGGCTGTCCAGTTCATTTTGACGACTTCTTCGCCTTTTTTCTTGTAAGTTTTTTCGATGGCTTTTTTAATCATTTTGATTGCTTCCTGACGATCCAGCACGCCGGAGATAAGGAAAAACGCCGTCTGCATCACGGAATTGATTCTGCCGCCCAAACCGACTTCTTCGGCAATTTTCAAAGCATCGATATTGTAAAATTTAACCTTCTTTTCGATGATGGTGCGCTGCATATCTTCTGTCAAATTTTCAAATGCTTCTTCTTTCGACCAATTTGAATTGAGCAGAAAAACGCCGCCTTCTTTTATTCCTTCCAAAATATCATACCTGCCGACGAACGCCTGATTATGACAGGCGACAAAATCCGGCGCGGAGACCAAATAAGGAGATTGAATGGGCGCTTTGCCAAAACGAAGATGGCTGCGTGTGATGCCGCCCGACTTCTTCGAATCGTACTGAAAATATCCTTGTGCGTAAAGATCGGTGTTGTCGCCGATAATTTTAATGGAGTTCTTGTTAGCGCCAACGGTTCCATCCGAGCCAAAGCCCCAGAATTTGCAGCTAATCGTTTCTTCGGGCAGCGTGTTGATGTCTTCTTTGATAGGCACCGAAGTGTGCGTTACGTCGTCGTTGATTCCCACCGTGAATCCGTGAAAACAGGCGTCATTCAAATGGTCGTAAACCGCCTTGATCATTGACGGCGTAAATTCTTTGGAAGAGAGTCCGTACCTGCCGCCGATAATCGTCAGGTCTTTTCTGTCTTTCAGCGCCGCGACAACGTCTAAATAGAGCGGCTCGCCGATGGAGCCCGGCTCTTTGGTGCGATCGAGCACGGCAATCTTTTTCACGGTTTCGGGAACTGCTTTCAGGAAGTGATCCACTGAAAACGGGCGGTAAAGGCGCACTTTGACCAAGCCTAATTTTTCACCACGATTTTTATTCAACCAATTAATTGTTTCCTCGATGGCTTCACACCCGCTGCCCATAGCAATAATCACGCGATCCGCGTCCGGCGCGCCGACGTAATCGAACAAATGGTACTGCCGTCCGATTTTTTCAGCGACCAAATCCATGTATTCCTGCACAATTTTCGGCGTTTCCAGATAATATTTATTGACGGTTTCTCTGCCCTGAAAATAGACGTCTGGATTTTGAGCGCCGACCTTGATTCGCGGCATTTCCGGATTCAACGCGCGACTGCGAAATTTCTCAACATATCTTATGTCCAGCAATTCATTCATGGTGTCATAGTCAATCTCTTCAATTTTCTGAATTTCGTGGGAGTTGCGAAAGCCGTCAAAAAAGTTCAGAAACGGCACCGAGGATTTCAGAGTCGCTAAATGGGAAACTACAGCCAAATCCATAATTTCCTGAATAGAAGCAGCAGCCACCAGCGCGAATCCAGTGTTGCGAGCGGACATGACGTCCGAATGGTCGCCGAAAATGGACAGCGCTTGTGCCGCCAGAGAACGCGCGGAAACATGAAATACCGTCGGCAGCATTTCTCCGGCGATCTTGTGCATATTCGGCAGCATCAGCATCAAACCCTGAGATGCAGTAAAAGTAGTCGTCAAAGCACCTGCGGAAAGAGCGCCGTGAACAGCGCCGGAAGCGCCGCCTTCTGACTGCAATTCAACAACGTCAACTTCCTGCCCAAAAATGTTTTTTCTGCCGGTCGCAGACCAAAAATCCGCCAACTCACCCATAGGAGAAGAAGGCGTAATAGGATAGATCGCTGCTACATCGCTAAACGCATAAGCCACGTGCGCTGCAGCAGTATTTCCGTCCATCGTCACTTTCTTAAACGTTTTCATAATCGTTCACCTCATCATAATTTGATTATTCACATCTTCCTTCTCTTTCCTAATCCTTTTTTATTTCGTGAAACATTCAATCAAAGAAGGATTTCTCTATTTTCTAATGATAGTAATAACGACGGGGAAAGAAGGTTGTTTGGCTCGTTAAAAAAAAATTTAGCCATTAATATACAAATTCACAAAATAAAATGCAATGTTTTTATCAAAAATTTCTGCAAGTAAGACAATCTAAATCAATTAAAAACGACTTTCTCCAAATTTTTGTGTGATTTTTTTCACAAAACTGCATTTTTTTCTTGACATCATACCTTTTGTTTCTTATATTTCGCCTATACGAATATTTCGTATCTACGAACTATTCGGCAATACGCAATAACTAAAAGTACTTTCCATTAACTTTAGGAGGTTTATTTTATGGCACCAAAGATATTGCATAATCGAAAATCTTCCTTGGCTCTTCTACTGATTGTCTTTTGCTTCTTCGCCATCTCAGCAAATTTCTCAATGGCTCAAAGTACGGGATATGTAACAGGAAGAGTAACGGATAGCGCAACGGGCTCCCCCCTTATCAGCGCCAACGTCATCATTGTCGGCACGACACTGGGGGCAGCATCTGACCAGAACGGCTATTTCAAAATTTCAAATGTACCTGCGGGTAGCTACGAAATTAGAGTCACTTACATGGGCTATAAATCCCAAAAGAAAAAAATTCAAGTTGCAGCGAGCGAGACGGTGACTGCGGACTTCTCTATGGAAGAAGATTTTTTTCAAACTGAACAGGTTGTCGTAACTGCGACCCGTACTGAAAAGCTCATGCAAGATGTTCCTGTAATCACCGAAATTATCACCGCTGCGGAGATTGCGGAAAAAGGCGCTGAAGATGTCTCTGAAATTCTGGAAGACAGGCCGGGCATCAATATTGAATCAGGTACAACCGGCAACAAATTTCTCTATATGAATGGTGTGGATAGCCGACGCATTTTGATTCTTGTCGATAATGTGCCTCAAACCGGTAAATTAAATGACCG
Organism: Candidatus Zhuqueibacterota bacterium 4484_87; assembly: GCA_002085355.1. Classification (GTDB taxonomy): domain Bacteria; phylum Zhuqueibacterota; class Zhuqueibacteria; order Thermofontimicrobiales; family Thermofontimicrobiaceae; genus 4484-87. The sequence goes on from NATN01000046.1 coordinate 5,542, forward strand.
TATTCAGCTAAATTTCATTGATGCAGATAAAATCGATCATATTGAAATTGTCAAAGGCCCTGGATCCGCGCTTTATGGAAATGATGCCATGGGCGGAGTGATCAATATCATCACTCGAGGATACGCGCGCGGATTTAAAATTCAGGCTAATGGACGCACCGGCTCAAATGACCTGTTTAGTGGAAACTTAAACATTTCCGGCTCGCTGAACAAATTAGGCTACTACTTCAATGTCGATCATTTTCAGAAAGGCTTTGATCAGGGAGCTTCCGAAATTAAAATCAACGAAACAAAATCGAACAGCTTTAGCGGCAAGTTAAAATATGATTTTTCCAACCTGGGAGAGTTGCAGCTTCAGAGTGAATTTAAAACAGACGAACAAAGTTCCGAATCATCGTTCATGGGCGGCGTGAGCGAGAATCTCTCGAAAAACGACAATTTCAACACCAATCTGGTGTGGAGGAATTCACTGACACGAACGCTTCAATATCAATTCACCGGCTATTATTCTGACAACTTTCGCACTTATGAAAGCGCCCCGCAAAACTCACCAGTTCCGGCATCAGTAGATACGACCACCGATCAATTGATTGGCTTAAAGTCTGATTTTACTTATCAGCCGTTGAACCAAGTAAAATTTGATTTAGGATTTGATGTTTCCAAAAATGATTACGAAAACGAGCGTATGGCAGATGCACAGACGCGAAATCAAACCGGTGTATTTATTCAGGCGGAAACGAATCTCTTCAAAAAACTCACCTTTCTGCTCGGCGGTAGATACGATAAAATTACTGATCTGAAAAGCTATTTCAGTCCGCGTGTCAGCGCCATGTATGCTGTCAACTCTGATTTGAAACTGCGCGGCTCATGGGGCAAAGGATTTCGCGCGCCGTCATTCATCGAATTGTACAGCGATTTTCCGATTCCTATTCCCGGAATGGCCATGCGAGTGTTGGGAAATCCAGATTTGGAACCTGAAACCTCAATAGGAGGTAACATAGGTGTTGAATATTTTTACAAATCACTATTTTTGATCAACGCTACCTATTTTCATAACGATTTCAAGGATTTAATTGTCGATTATCAGGCAGCGCCCCTGACATTCAGCTACCTGAACGTTGAAAAAGCTACGTTCAAAGGCGTTGAACTGCAAACGCGGCTTTATTTGACCGATAACCTGACGACAACTCTGTCTTACAATTACACAGATGTGAATAGCGATCAGAAAGATGTTGCCTTTTCGAGAATATCGCCGCACACCGGTTTTGTGAGAGTCGTTTACGGACTGTTCAAAAACAAATTAAAGCTCTCCCTCAGGGACCAGTTTTTCAGCAAAAGAGATATTCTGGTTGTTTCCGGTTATTCGGGAGATTATCAGAAAGTAAAAAAAGACGCCTACAATCAGCTCGATTTAACCATCAGTTATCGTTTGAGTAACATGTTAGGCGCGCGGTTTGGCGTCAACAATCTGACTGACTACACGGATGAAAATTATGGTCCTTATGTGGGGAGACGAATATTTTTCGGCTTGAGCACTACATTTCAAAGGAAATAGTTAAATGCCCTTTAAAGACGCTGAACGTTTGGCAGAACTGGCGCCGCGAATCATGAATGCGTTCCATGATTTGGGGCGTCAGCACCCGGAAAAATCAAAATTGTCCATGCGACAATATCAAGCGATGATTATTTTACACGCCAGCGAAACTTTGAGTTTGTCGCAATTGTGCGAAAAACTTGCCCTGGCTCCTTCAACTGGAACCGAGCTGGTCAATCGCCTGATCAATCTCGGCTATCTCGAAAAAAAGACAGAAAAAGAAGACCAGCGGCAGGTAAAATTGTGCCTGACGCCAAAGGGCGGGGAAGTCGTCTCCGAACGCAGGAAAGTTCTTTCGGAAATGATTACGCGCTTTCTGTCTGTTTTCTCAGAAAAAGATCGCACATTGTTTGTGGATTATTTTGAAAAAATCTGGGACATGATTGTCAAATATGACCTCCATAAACAAAAATCCGGGCCACCTCGCAAGCACGATTAGACTATCAATAATTGGCAGGAATTTGAAGGCGAAGCAAAATTTATCTGATTTTTAAAATAAAAAAGCAAGGCGCTCTCTGCTTTAAGTCCGCCTTGCTTTCAATTTATTCCACAATTAACTCATACACTACTTCACATAGCCTTCCCACTTCTCTTTCAATTTGGGATCCATTGTTGTTTCCATGAGATAATTTCCAAACTCTTCTGCGGTAGCGCCGGTATCGCGTCCGGTAATCACGAGCTTTTTCTCGTATTGACCGCATACGTCCAGAGCCATCTCTAATTTTTCCGCTTTATCATCAAATCCAATGTGTCTGAGCATCATGGCACCAGCGCGAATGAGGCTGCTGGGATCCGCGTATTGGCCGCGTCCTTCTTTCATCATCCTTGGTGCGCTTCCGTGGATAGCTTCAAACATAGCATAACGCTTACCAATATTTGCAGAGCCGGCCGTCCCAACACCGCCCTGAAATTCCGCAGCTTCATCTGTCAAAATATCTCCGTACAGGTTTGGCAGTACAATCACTCTGAACTGAGTGCGTCGTTTTGGATCGACTAACTTTGCGGTCATAATATCAATGTACCAGCCTTCCCATTCCACTTGTGGGTAATCCTTGGCAACTTCGCCGGCAACTTCAAGGAATAAACCATCAGTGGTTTTCACAACGTTCGCTTTCGTCACAACAGTAACTTTATTGATATTGTTTTTCGCGGCGTAATCAAAAGCCATGCGAAGAATTCGTTCTGCACCCTGGCGAGTAATCACTTTAAAATCAAATGCCAGATCGCCGGTCACCTGAATGCCGCTGGAGCCCAGAATATATGCACCTTCGGTGTTTTCGCGAAAAAACATCCAGTCAATGCCTTCCTTGGGCACTTTTACCGGACGAACATTGGCAAAAAGATCAAGATAACGGCGCATGGCAACATTAGCGCTCTCAATATTGGGCCACTGGTCGCCTTTTTCCGGCGTTGTGGTCGGAGCTTTCAAAATCACATGGCAAGCTTTAAGTTCTTCCAACACATCATCAGGGATGGCTTTTTTGTGTTTGGCGCGATTTTCAATTGTCAACCCTTCAATGGTGCGAAATTCTACCTTGCCGGATTTGACTTCGTCTTCCAACAAAAAAGATAGAATTCGCTGCGTCTCCTGCGAAATAATCGGGCCTATGCCATCGCCCCAGCAAACTCCAATGATGATCGGTTTCAATTTTTCATAATCGACCCAATCTTCGCCTTGTTTCATTTTGTCCACGCGCGCTAACTGCTGTTCCACAAGATTTGCGAAATGCTGCTTGGCTCGCTCAATTACATCATTGCTCATTACGATTCCTCCATTTTCATACTTGAAACGATTTGTTATTTTATTTAATTTTTATAAAAAGTGTGGCTGCTGTCATTTTTTCAAAAACAGGTTGAAAAACGTAAAATGCCAGTGGAATATATAAAATAAACTCCACAATCGCAAATAATTTTTGAGAGAACGATAAAAAAAGTTCTCGCATTAAGCGATATGCAATAGCGGTCCTGTTATTGGCAAGAATGGCATTCTCTGCATGTTATGCAAAAACAACTACTCCGGAAATAAGCTAAAAGCATTTCACCCGCCTGACTGAACAATTCTCTGGATAATCACCGGTAATTGGGACGAAGGGGAAGACGGTAAGCTCTGATGTGATTTTTATCAACTAAAATTGAATGGAAAATATGTCGAGAGGGGAATTGATTTATCTGAAATAGAAAAATGATCTGCTAAACAACCTAAAACAAAACTCATAAAAATACAACCCCGAACCACGCAGGGTTCAGAGAGCAAAAACTTGCGTATTTTCAAGTACGCCTTGAGCCCGGCGATGTAACTTATCCCTGACTTTAAAATAGCGTCTATTTCTTCTTGCCTGTTTCACCTGCTTTTTGTTTTGTTGAATCAGCAGGCAGTTTTTGTACATTTGTTGAGTCCTGTTTTGTGCTATCAGCCTTGGCAGAAACCGTTCGTACCAGCCCTCTGGCTTCGAGCAAAGTGATTATCTCTTCATATTTATTTTTTTCTGCCAGGGACATCACCGTTACTTCTGATTTATTGGAAATTTTCACATCAGCGCCTTTTTCTATCAAGACTTTTGCGATTTCCGGATGATGAAAATCCAGCGCATAAAGCAAGGCACTATTCCCAAGGATATCCGTGGCGTTAATGTTCGCGCCTCTGTTTAAAAGTAACTTTACCAATTTAAGTTGTCCGTGCTTAGCGGCAATCATCAGCGGCGTTTTTCCATAGCTATCGGGCATATTCACTTCGGCGCCATTTTTCAGCAAAAAAGAAACGACATTTTCATGTCCCACAGCGACAGCGAGCAACAGCGGCGTTTTCCCGTCATCTTTTTTTCGAAAATTTATATCTGCACCTTTTTTCACAAGAAGCATGACCACATCATCGCAACCACTCAGCGCAGCCTTAATCAGCGGCGAATTTCCCAGCTTATCAGTACGATTTACTGGAATTGACTCAGCGAGCAAAATTTCACAAACATCCGCGTGGCATTTCTCAGCCGCCAAATCCAGCGCAGTCTCATTGAGATTTGTTTCCTCCTTTGCACTGGCGCCTTTTTTCAGCAAAAATTTTACTATGGGAACATGCCCTTTCTGTGCCGCTAACATGAGGCTGGTGTAGCCAAAATCCTTTTTAACATTCACATCCGCGCCTTTTTCAACGAACCATTTCACCAAATCCCTGTAGCCGCGCTCAGCAGCTATCATCAACGGCACGGTGCCATCATCCAAAATCGGTGCATTTAAGTTAGTATCTTTCTTAACCAATTTTTTCACTGCTTTCAAATTACCGGTCCGGCAAGCAGTGAGAAAATCAATTTTCTGCGCAGTCAATGGGCGAACCAAAAATAAAATCAAGAAGACCGATACTAATGTACTTACCATGTTTTTCATTATGCACTCCGCTTTGAAAAGCTTTTTCATTAAACTTCACCCAGACTCAGGTCGCCCACTATTTTTATCAACTTGCCGTCTCGCTCGACCGTTATTTCTCTTTCGGGAAAATACTCAGGTAATTTTTCCTTGAGAATTTTGAATGCTTCTTCTTCAATTTCAGCAATCCGCTCTTTTTCAACATCATCCAGCGTAGCGAGGTGTACATCAACCACATATCCCCTGCCGAATTTTGAACCATACCCTAAAGAAAAAGACGCTGTAATGCTGAACAGACCGTCCTGCGTTTTGGATGATGTTTTTCCCCGTCGTGGCCTCGCCGGATGCAACCGATACCTTCCTTTATATTTGTCTTCAAGATAATCATCGACAACATTAATGAGCTGTTGAAGCTTCTTTTGCCATTCGCCTAATTTCGGATGTTGAACCATGCTATTCCTTTTCTGTAAAACCCTCTAACTTCTTGCAAATAAAATGTACCAGAGACAAATCTTCAGCGCTGAGCACTGCTAATCGCTCTAATATTCGGTGATAAACGTGAAACTCTTCCCGTACGCCAAAAGTATCAAGCAATCTCGAAACTCTGTTTTTCAAAACCGTTAACTTTTCATTGTTTGTGGCAACTATGTCTCGTCCGTGATTATCCACAATCAATGGCGAAAGAGAATAGGCATAAACCATCACCGCCTGAGCCAAATTTAACGACGGAAAAGTCGTCCTCAGCGGAACAGAGGAAACAATATCGCACTTTTTCAACTGCTCGCTGGTAAGTCCGCTTTTTTCCGGCCCAAAGACCAGTCCGACACTGGCTATAGTGTTCCGCTTATTCTTTATTAAAGCTGCAAGTTCTGATGCTGCATAATAATGCCTTTTGAAAGCGCGCTTGCGAACTGTTGTGCCAATTAAAAAATCAATACCATCAACTGCTTCCGCGAAATTAGAAAAAACGCGTGCCCCTTCCAGAATATCAGCAGAACCGTGCGCGACCCAGCGAGCTCTTTCGCACAGATGATCCGCCGGATTCACGAGCCGCAACGAATGAAATCCCATTGTCTTCATCGCCCTTGCCGCCGCGCCGATGTTTTCCGGCAGGGCTGGTTCGACTAAAAT
>NATN01000256.1 GCA_002085355.1 Candidatus Zhuqueibacterota bacterium 4484_87
ATACGAGTTATGCGCGGAACATATTTTTCTGTAAACCGTGAAAATTTATTAATAAGTTTAAAAATTTTATAGCAAATTGATGCCTAACAATTGCCATTGGAATTTAATTTTTTCAGAGGAGAAGGTAAATGACAAGCCACGTAATAGAAAAAGCGCTGGAAGTCTGGTTGTTGCAAAACTTGCTTAATTTCACGATCATTTTTGGACTGCTTGCTCTGGGGTTGGCTCTTGTGCAGCAGTATTATAGTTCGCTGCAAAAACATTTAACTCTTCGTGTTTCCATTGAGTTGTGGAATGTACTTACGATTGTGTTGGTGGATATTCTGCTGGCAATTATTGTGATTATCGGATACATGGTGCTGAATCCTGATATCATGGCTGATATCAAAATGGCGATTCCGTTTATTCCTGTTGCGATAATCCTGTTCACTATTGCGCTGGTGTTGCGACTATTTTACGGCGGACACAAACAGGGAAACGCCAATTTTGTGAGATCAATTTGGCTGATGTTTTGGGCAAATATCCTTAATATTATCGGATTTACTTTTGTCATGGAAGCGCCCAGCGGCGAATATCTGGCGCATCATCCCAGCGCATTCTGGACTTTCATCAAAACTCATCTCCGATCCAATGCGGATCCGCACGGATTGGAACTGGCGCAAATCACATTTTACATTTGTTTTCCGATTTTTATCATTGTTTTGATCTGGGGATTTGTCTCAGCGCTGCGGCAATTAAAAAATAGCGGGGATGAATAAAAGATGCACTGGAAATGTGAGATTATTATCAGCGAGTGCACCGGCTGCGGCATTTGTGCGGATGTTTGTGATTATGAAGCGATTTTGATGACTCAGCGCATGGCCTATCCGGAGCCTACCCCAGGAAAATGCGTTGGCTGCAACAAATGTGTCGAGGAGTGCCCCTTTGCAGCGATTAAAGTATATGAATTGAATTCGTCACTGGTCTAATCGAAAATATGAGCGAATCCCATAGCGGAAAGCATCAGGTTTGCAGTAATGGCAAAAAGCAGGGCAAATGAGATGCTGAGCAGCATACCCAAAAGATAGTAAGACGAACGTGAGCTGTCTGCTCCTTCAGTGCTGGCTTTGCGAATATCTTCTGCGCGCAAAAGTCCTCGTGCTGCAACGATGATACCCAGCGTTGTGTATTCCCCTGCCAGCACAAAGGTGACTACGAGAAAATGTTCGCAGGCTCCGATCCAGAATCCGACGTTGCGGAAATTGATGGTCGCGCCGCCGAGGTATTCGCGGTTCTTTTCGTTAATGAATATGAGTATTTTCCTTAGTAGAAGGCTCCCAAGAAAAAATCCGATTGGATAAGCGTAGAGCAGAATCGCTGTTAGTTTAATAGCTGTCATTTGAATCTCTTTTATTATTTCACCCATTGAAAAGCTGCTGCAAAAGGTTTTAGGAAGTTATTTCTTCCATCGCCAGGGTGACTAATTTGAGCGCGCTTTCTTCGGCAGCGTCAATTACCTGCCAGTTCATTGCTTTCAGGGCGCGTTGGATTTGCTGCTGGCTTCTTCCGAGCGATTGGGCAACGTCAATTTGTCTCTTTCTTGTTTGATAAAGCCTGAAAACCTGAAGCTGCAAATCACTTAGTTGATCAATTCGCCATAATAGCAGGTTAATGTGACCGCGCAAAATATCATCCCACCTGGATGCACCTGTAGAAATGTCGAATCTTAAATTTGATTTTTTCAACTTGTGCATCAATTGATCTGCATCGATAAAAGCAGGTCCTGTGGCCTCTGAACTGCTTTGATAAACTAAACCTTCTTTAATTTCGCCGTAAACCATAACCCAGCGCATTCGCAGAGGTCTGATACGGTCGTTAAAACGAAGGATTGACCGGAACCAGCAGTTATTTGGTTTAGCAATAACTGCGACTTCGTCACCGCGAGTGATTTCTAACGGCGTCTGCCAGCAGATGTCGAATTGTCTGTTTATCCATTCTGCAGCGTCATGAAGTTTTTTTTGTACACCGTTGTACCGGGATGAATTAATGATGTCCCCGAGTAAAATCGTGTATTTTCCTGGTTTTTTGTCAGTAAACATAAAATAGTTGACTTTTTAATTTACATTATTAAATTGTTGTATATAGCTGTTCTAAATATAATCTTTTTTATGGCAAAAGTCAATGAAATTTTTTGTGAGAGCTATCTAATGTTTTGCTTTCTATGATTTGGATTGGGTAAAAGAAAATTTTTTAAATTTAGGATTGAAAAGAAATGTAGAAATTTTTTTGTTGATTTTGATAATTATTTTTATTATGTTATTATTATAACAATATTATGTGAAACTGGCAAAACTACGAATGAAATTAGGTGAAAGTTGTTAAATAAATTACGTTCATAAATAGGGAGCCAGCAATATGGGTTTTAAAATTCTTGCCATCAATCCCGGCTCAACCTCCACCAAAGTTGCCCTTTTTGAAGATGAGCAGCTTCTTTTTGAAGAAAAAATTTCACACACATCTGAACAATTGAAACAATTTCACGAACTCTGGGATCAGTTTGACCTGCGCAAAAACGGCGTATTGGATTTTCTGAAAAAACATGACATTCAACTGAAGGATTTGTCAGCCGTTGTCGGCAGAGGCGGATTGATTAAGCCAATTACCGGAGGCACCTATCACGTCAATGATGCCATGATTCACGATGCCAAAATTGGCTTGCAGGGAGTTCATGCGGCAAATCTGGCGTGCGCAATCGCCAAAAGCATTGCCGACGAGGCTGGCGTTGACGCTTTTGTCGTGGATCCGATTTCAGTTGATGAATTCGAACCATTAGCGCGTTACTCGGGTCATCCGCTGATCGAGCGCCGGGCGTTGTCGCACACGCTGAACATTCACGCTGTGGGGCGCATGGCAGCGAAAAAGTTGGGCGTGGACTATGAGAAAACCAACTTTATCATTGCTCATCTTGGCGGAGGAATTTCAGTCTGTCCTTTGAAAGGCGGACGCATTGTCGATGTGAATGACGCTTCTGCTGCCGGGCCTTTTTCTCCGGAGCGCACAGGCGACCTGCCGTTGCAGCAGTTCATAAAATTATGTTTTTCCGGAAAATATACCCAGGAACAGATGCGAAAATTAATCATGGGAGAAGGCGGTTTAGTGGCATATTTAGGGACGAATGACGCCCAGGAAGTCGAAAACCGCATCGATGCCGGCGATGAAAAAGCGCGAGAGATTTACGAAGCCATGGCTTATCAGATTGCCAAAGAAATCGGCGCCATGGCTACAGTTGTCAAAGGCGATGTGCGGGCTGTGGTTATCAGCGGCGGACTGGCGCATTCGAAACGGCTGATCAGTTGGATTTCCAAAAGAGTGCGTTTCATTGCAGAAGTGCACGTTTTTCCGGGCGAATTTGAGATGTTGGCGCTGGCGCAGGGAACATTGCGCGTGCTGAGAAATGAAGAAGAGACTAAAATTTATCAATAAAAAAAATAGGAAGGTATGCCGATGAGTAGAGCTGTGTTGTCAGGAAACGAGGCGATTGCCAGAGGATTTTATGAAGCAGGCGGGAAATTCGCAGCAGCATATCCGGGCACGCCGAGCACGGAGATTTTGGAAAATATTGGGAAGTATCAGGAAATCAAAGCGCAATGGTCGCCAAATGAGAAGGTAGCGCTGGAGGTCGCTGCAGGCGCATCGCTGGGCGGTGTTCGCGCGCTGGCTGCCATGAAACACGTGGGTTTGAACGTGGCAGCGGATCCGTTGTTTTCACTTTCCTACATGGGAGTAAATGGTGGATTGGTCATTATTTCCGCGGACGATCCGGCGATGCATTCGTCGCAAAACGAACAGGACAATCGCTGGTACGCCAAAGCTGCGAAAATTCCCATGCTGGAGCCTTCAGACAGTCAGGAGGCGAAAGATTTCACCGTTCTGGCACTGGAGTTGAGCGAAAAATTTGACACGCCGGTTTTGCTTCGAACCACAACGCGTATCAATCATTCCAAAAGCATAGTTGAGTTGAAGAGATTTTCCCCGATGCTTCGATCTTGAAATTGGGATTGACTTTTCCCTTGCCCAAAGAACTCATTCGCGAATTTGCTGCCAAAGTGGACAAATTGTTCGTTATCGAGGAACTGGATCCATTCATGGAAGAACAGATTTTGGCTATGGGCATCGCTGTTGAGGGCAAAAACAAATTGCCGGTGATCGGGGAATTGGATTTGAACATTGTGCGCGAAGCTTTACTTGGTGACAGTCCCGATGATATGAAATTTTCAGTAAAGGAACCCATTCCGGCAAGGCCGCCGTCACTTTGTCCCGGATGTTCTCATCGCGGCGTTTTTTATGCGTTGAAAAAATTGAAACTGACGGTGACCGGAGATATTGGCTGTTACACTTTGGGCGCGTTGCCGCCGCTGGAAGCCATGGACACTTGTCTGTGCATGGGCGCCAGCGTAGGATTTTCAGAAGGGATGGAAAAGACTGAAGGCGAAGAATTGCAGGGCAAAGTCGTTGGCGTGATCGGAGATTCCACATTTTTTCATTCAGGAATTACCGGGTTGATTGATATTTTTTACAATCAATCCAATGCCAAATTGATTATTCTGGACAATCAAATCACTGCTATGACCGGTCATCAGGAACATCCGGGTTCAGGACTCAATTTGCGCAGAGAGCCGACAAATAGAGTGGATATTGAAAAATTGGTTCGCGCCATCGGTATCGAGCGGATTGTTAAAATTAATCCTTACGATTTAAAAGAGACGATTGATACGATAAAAGAAGAAATGCAAGTGGATGGACCTTCGGTTATGATTGCCGATGCTCCTTGTGTGATTCGCGAGAGAAAAGTTTTTACCAAACCTTATTATGTAATAGCGGACAAATGCACTAAATGCGGCATGTGCGATAAGGTCGGTTGTTCTGCCATCGAGAAAGACGAAGATGGTAAAACAAAAATTAATCCGTTACTTTGTATTGGGTGCGATATTTGTCGTCAAGTGTGTCGGTTCGACGCTATCATCAGACCTGCTGATAATTAAATCGGAGTTTGATTAAAGGAAATGTCAATTTTAAAATTGAGGATAAAACAATGGGAATAGACAAATTTTTAATTAATGAAGAACAGCCAGTAATAAATATCGTCATGAGTGGCGTCGGCGGGCAGGGAGTACTCGTTGCCAGCGATATTCTGACCATGGCGGCGCTGAATGCAGGATTGGATACCAAAAAGAGCGAAGTGCACGGTATGGCTCAGCGCGGCGGCAGTGTCGTGAGTCAGATTCGCATCGGAGAAAAAATTTATTCGCCGCTCATCGCAAAGGGAACTGCTGATATTCTAATTGCATTCGAGAAGCTGGAGGCTGTTCGTTATCTGGAAATGCTGAAACCTGGCGGCGTTGTCGTTGTCAACGATCAACAAATAACGCCGTTGACTGTTTATTTCGCTAATATCCCATATCCCGAAGATGTGGAAGCAATCTGTCGCCGACGGGCTGGAGAGTTTATCGCGATTGAGGGAATCCAAATCGCCGAGGATCTGGGAAATACGCGCGTGTTGAATTCGATCATGCTGGGTGCGCTTTCCTCGTTTCTGAACATCAAGAAAGATGATTGGACTAAAGCAATTGAACAGCGCGTGCCGCCGAAAACTATTCCTTTGAATATCAAAGCATTTGAAGCTGGCGCGAAAATTTCAGAGAAGGTTACGTGATAAAGTGTGCTGCGCCTTAAAGGTGCAAGTACACTTTCGAAGCTAACGAGTAAAGAGGAGATGCGATAAATGATAAAAAATTTCGATGAATTGATCGCCGAAGCGCAGCGAATCAGCCGGGAACGCCATCGACCGATTCGAGTTGCTGTTTCCGCGGGAAATGATCCGGCTGCGCTGGAAGCTGTGCATGA
>NATN01000047.1 GCA_002085355.1 Candidatus Zhuqueibacterota bacterium 4484_87
TGATGATAACAAAAGGAATCCCCTGCTTATTCGCATATTTGAACTGTTTCTTCAAATTGGCGCTGTCGAGAAAAATCTCCGCATTAATTCCTGCCGCGCGCAATTTTTTCACCAATTGCAGGCTTGCCATTTTTGTCCCTTCGTCAAAAACCGTGACCAGCGCCTTGGTGGAAGTTTTAGCTTCTGGTAGCATGTTTAACTCGGTCATCACATCAATAATTCGCTCAATGCCCAACGTGGTTCCGGTCGCGGGAATATCTTCGCCCAAAAACATGCCGATCAGTTTATCATATCTGCCGCCGCCTGTAAGTGAGCCGATGCGCGGTTCCTCCACTACGGACTCGAAAATAGGCCCGGTGTAATAGCTCAACCCGCGCGCCAGATACAAATCAATGGTATAGTTTTCCGCAGAAACACCCAGCGGCTCCAGATAGCCGATCAATTCTTTGAGTTCCTCGACTCCTTCAGTGCCGATTTGTGATTCCGCGAGCAAAGCACCCACTTCATCAAGCACGTTCTTTGGATCGCCTTGAATTTCCAGCACAGGAAGCAATTTTTTAATCGAGATTTCTGGTATCTCTCGTTTGACGAGTTCTGCTTTTACGCCGTCAATGCCTATTTTCTCAAATTTATCAATGGCAACGCATACATCGATTCCCAGTTCGGCAGAAACTCCGGCATACTCGACCAGACCGGTCAAAATTTTTCGGTTGTTAATTTTTATCTTAAATTTTTTAAAACCCAGCTTTAGCAAAATCTCATTGATCAATGCGATTGTCTCCGCGTCCGCTAACATGGAAGCGCTGCCGACGTTATCTGCATCGCACTGAAAAAACTCCCGGTAGCGTCCCTTCTGCGGCCTGTCAGCGCGCCAGACCGGTTGAATTTGATAACGCTTGAACGGAAGCGTAATTTCGTTGCGGTACATCGCCACAACACGGCACAACGGAACCGTCAAATCATAGCGCAGCCCTAAATCGACGATATCTCTAAAATTTGTGACCGTAAATTCTTTCAGACTGTATCCGACTTTTTCAATGCCAGTCCCCCGCTTCAAAATTTTGAACATCAATTGTTCGCCTTCTTCGCCGTATTTTCCGGACAACACATCCAGCCGCTCAATTGAGGGCGTTTCCAATGGCTGATAACCATATTTTTCAAAAACAGTTTTGATGATATTTATGACATACTGCCGCCTCAACATCTGTTCCGGTAGAAAATCCCGCGTTCCTTTGGGAATTCCTGGTTTAATCATCTCCATTCAAATGCCTCCCAAAATATTTCTGATTCATATCATTGTTTCCCATTTTTAAAAACAGCATCAAGTGCGCTGCATATTTATTATATACTCTGCCACATTAAGAGAAAAATTGCCAAATTTTGCCAGAAAATTCTTACAAGAAACATCCCAAAGTAAACCCTGAAAAATATATTTAGACGGATAATAAATTTGTGATTAACTTGGTAAGTTTCTCTTTTTCATTTGTATTGCTCACAGCAACTAAAAGTGCCAGTGCTGTCAAGGCATTGTCATTTATTTTTTTCTCACCGCTATCTTTATAAAGAAAATTATTTCTATCCAAAAAATACACAAACAGAAATGAAGCAATTCGTTTGTTGCCATCTACAAAAGGATGATCCTTAATAATAAAATACAAAAGATGAGCTGCTTTTTCTTCTAGACTCGGGTATAGCTCTTTACCCTCAAAAGTTTGGAGGATGCTTCCTAAAATCCCCTTGAGTTTGCCAGCATTTTCCTGACCGAACAAATCACTAGCTTCTTTTTTGGCAATAAGCTCCTTTTTAATCCTATCAATAACTTCCTTTGCTTCATCATAGCGCAGAACAAATTCCCCTTTTGCTTTCTTGACAATAGGAATTTTCTCTTTATCGTATTGTTCAAGGAGCGTTAGTGTTTTTGCGTAGCTGCTAAGCAAATTCAATATTTCACGTTCTTGGCCTGCGAGCAATTCATGTTTAGATTTCTCCTGAAGTAATACGATGATTTCCTGCAAATTTTTTAATGAATCTTGTACTTGCAGTAGTCTCTTTTTATTTATTGTATAACCTTTAATTAAATGCTCTTTTAATGTTCTTGTAGCCCAAATTCGAAATTGAGTCCCTTGTTTAGATTTTACACGATAGCCAACGGAAATTATAACATCAAGACTATAAAAATCCATATTTCTTTCTACTTTCCGGCCACCTTCAGATTGAACTATTCGGAATTTCCGAATAGTTGAATTTCTTTCTAATTCCCCTTCTTTATATATGTTTTTGATATGTTCATTGATGGTTGGCACTCCCTTATTAAAAAGTATTGCCATTTGTTTTTGAGTGAGCCAAACAGTATCTTTTTCAAGACGTACATCCAATTTAGGACCACCTTTGGCCTTGTAGATTACAATCTCACCTTTTTTTAACTCTTGATTTTGCATAAAACTATCCCTACCGAATCAGCTCTTTTTTAAATTTAGCAGATAAATCTACTTAGTTAACACTTTGCAAATTAAGAATTCAAAAATCGGTTAACGGAATCCAACTCAATCCTAATATCAAGCTTACTCGGCTATATTTTTTCTTTTCTTTCGTTTAAACTTTTGAAAAATCTTTCAAAATCCACATTCCCCCCAGAAAAAATCACGCCGACCTTCTTCAATCGCACTTTACCAGCAGACTTTATTACCGCCGCTAATGCCACCGCGCTCGAAGGCTCTATGACAATTTTCATCCGCTCAAGCACAACTCGCATGGCATCGATAATTTCCGTCTCCGAAACGAGTATGATTTCGTGCACCAATTTTTGAATAATGGGGAAAGTAATTTCTCCCAGCGAAGTTTTCAAGCCGTCGGCAATTGTATTCGGATTTTCTGGAAAGACAATTTTACCGGTTTCGACAGAACGATAAGCGTCGTCTGCATTTTTCGGCTCACCCGCGCAAACACGAATATCTTTTTTTAATGCCGTTGCAGCAATTGCGGTTCCGCTCAAAAGGCCGCCGCCGCCGACCGGCACAAAAATAAAATCAAGATCAGGAATTTCTTGCATCAATTCCAATGCAGCGGTTCCCTGTCCGGCAATCACTTTTTCATTATTGTACGGATGAATGAACGTCGCTCCCTGTTCGGTAATGATTTTCTCCGCTGTCTCCTCGCGCGCTTTTTGCGTAGGCTCACAAAAAGTAATTCTGCCCCCGTAATGTTTCACAGCAGCAACTTTCACTGCCGGCGCATTAAACGGCATCACTATCCACGCCGGGATGGTGCGTTTCTTCGCCGCCAGCGCCAATGCTGCCGCGTGATTCCCTGACGAATGAGTCACCACCCCCTTTTCCGCGTCAGCTTCACTTAAAGAAAAAACGGCATTTGTAGCTCCGCGAAATTTGAAAGCGCCGACTTTCTGAAAATTTTCGCATTTGAAATAAAGCTGCGCCCCGACCATTTCATTTAAAGTCGTACTTGTCAAAACAGGAGTACGATTCACATAAGGCAAAATTCTCTCGAATGCTTTCTTTACGTCAGCAAAAGAAACCATTGACCTTCCCGTACGATTCAACAATACCGCAGAAATGCAAATGTGCATCTTATTCGCGCACTCTCATCTCTCGGTGATTTTTAATTCATAAAAACATTTTTAACAATATAATTTATCTTGATATAAATGTCAACATTTTTCGAGGGAATTTGCAGAAAGTGCACTCCACTTCTGAAATGGAGTGCACTTTTTTTGAAAAGCAAACTTTGCAAAAATTTCAGCGGGATTGTAACACCCTTATTTGATCACTGTCATCTTTCTGAATTTTGAAAAAACCGAGCTTCCATCAAGGGCTTTGGCTTCAATTTTATAAAAATAGACGCCGGAAGAAACAGTATTTCCGCGGTCGTCCCGCATGTTCCATCCAACTGAATGGCAGCCAGCAGCTTTCCTGCTATTAACCAATTGCCGCACCACACATCCATTGATATCATAAATAACCATGCTGACCAGCGATTCCTGCGGCAAAGTATAGTTAATTTTTGTGGTGGAATTAAATGGATTGGGATAATTCTGACTTAAATTGTAGCTTGTGGGATTTGAATTATTCAAAATCAATTGACCATTTTTCAATTCGACAGGGATTCCTCCCTGATTGAATGAAATCTCCGAAATCTCCACAACCGAAGAATTTAGATCTTCTTTCTTTTGAAAATTGAGATTCAAAATATCAGAGTTCAAAGTAAGTGGCTTTGCTCCGGCAAAAGCAACTGACAAGTAACCTTCCTGTACATTATACGCAACAGAAAATTCTTCTGCCAACACAACATCATTTATTTTCAGATGCTCTGAGTCAAATTTGATTTTCAATAAGCCCGAGAAAATTTCTGCGGTGCCGTTAACTCGAAGCGGAACGACGAAATTATCGTCATGCCGCGTAATTTCTCCGAATTCCACTTTGACAAACCCTGACTTTTGTTTTCCCAGCGAAGGCGCCGCCCAGTTTCCGGACACATCACCGTAAACAATTCCGTAAAAATCTTGATTTTCCTTATCACTGTTCAGAGGCAAATAGGAAATTGTATCCGGAGCCGAGGCCCAATTTCCATCAGTGATGTCAAAATCCACGGGAACAAAAGTCCATTCCGTTCCCACTGGAAAATCGGAAATCAAAGCAACAGTGTATCTCAAGATATAAGATGCGTCGTAGGACGTAACTCCCCCGTTCCCGCTCACGTCAGCAGCTATTTTTTGGTACGGTGACAAGTTAGTCAGTCCGACACTATGCTGCAAAATCAATGCGGCATCAAACGGCGTAATCGACCCTCCTAAATCACCGCTCTTTTGCGGAGCCAACGTATAATTCCCTGCGGATACATCCGTAAAGCTAAAATAGCCCGTTTCACCGGTAGTCGTTGTCTGTCCGTCCAAATAAAAACTGGCATTTTCAACAGGGATGCTATTTGAATAATAGCGCGCAAAACCGGAAATTGTGTAGCCTGTTTCAATCAAGAAAGGTTCACTGAATTCGGAAGTATTTCCACTTTGATCAGTGGCAGTAGCAGTGATAAATGGGCCTGTGAGTGTCCCCGTATAATGGAACGAACCGCCCGCATCTGCTGTAACTGTACCTTCGTAAACATTTCCCTCGTCGTCGGAATCCGAAAAAATCTCCACGGTACTGTTGGGCACCGCAGTACCGCTCACTTCGCTGGTAGATGCGGAAGTGATAGTCGGCGGCGCTAATTCCAGGTTTCCGCCAAGAACATTTTCAATACCAGCCCCAGTATTTTGAGAAATCGAATTTTGGGTAACTATATTTTTTATAGAATTTTCGCCTGTAATCTCAATCCCACTGGTGCCATTGAATTTAACCAGATTTCCAGGGCCAATCAAGTTTTTATGAGCGCCATCAGTTATTAAAATACCTTCATTTTCATTTGGAAACGGTAAATTGCCAGTGATATCTGTTCCAATATAATTCCCAATTATGGTATTCATTGAATCTACACCCACTGCGATACCAACACTATTCGCCGAAATCAAATTACCGTCTCCAGGTTCGTTGCCTCCGATAATATTGTAACTACCTGAAATTGCAATACCAGAATGGCCATTTGGAATGGTATTTGTCCCATTTACATCCACGCCAATAAAATTTCCACGGACCACTGAATAATTAGCTCGTAGCAGCGAAATTCCTGTCCATAGATTACCGGAAACGATATTTCGCTCTTCAGGCATATTCCCACCAACAATATTTGCTTCCGCATAACTCCAGATATTGATACCGCTTCTATCATTCGCGAGAGCCAACATGCCAGAGACGTCCGTGCCGATATAATTACCAATCACAAGATTGCTATCCGCTCCGGTCCCCTGAATCTCCACACCGCTCCAGCCATTGCCAGAAGCCAGATTTCCATCTCCGAGCAATGTTCCGCCAATGACATTATGCTTGGCACGATCGTAAACAAGGATTCCGGTAAATCCATTCCCACAATCTTGGGTACCTGTAACATCTGTACCGACATAGCAACCCTTAATCGCGTTGTGGTGCGCCCCGGAATATTCAATTAAAATTCCAAATTGCTGAAAATTGTTTATTACTAATGTTCTAATGACATTATACGCAGATAAAATTGTAATACCGCTGGCAGCTCCGGCATTCAGTCCGCTTATTTCAATTTCAGGACCATTTGGATTGGCATCAGAACCGAAAAAATCAGATTGAGTCTTTCCATCAACAAAGGTGCTATCGTCAGTCAGGGATGGCAATTCGCTCACAGGAGAAATCGTCCAGACCCCGAGTGCCGCATTGTAATTCGCATCCGTCCCAGGAATATTAAAAACAATAGTATCACTACCCGCATTTGTATTGGCATCAATGATAGCTTGACAAAAAGAACCCGCACCGGAGTCGGAAGTGTTTGTCACAACGAAAGTGTCGGAGAATGATAAATTTGAAAATCCAAAAACAAAGATAAAAAAGAATGCAATCAAAGCATTAACTCGAATGTTCACCTTCATTAGAGGTCTCCTTAGTCAATTGTTGTTTTGAAATTTCTATGTATTTGACCTTGCTTCTTTTTTTACAAATTTCAAGTCCGTAGCTCCTATTTCGCGCGATAGCTGAGATCCGTCACTTGAACCTGTGCAATGAATTGAAAAGTATTCTGGACAAAATATTTTCCTCCACGATAGGACAGATTTCATGTATGAAGATACCTTTCCGACAGGCGTATTCCAAACAGGGAAAAACTTCTGGAATGTAAAATCTATGCTTTGATTACAAGCTATTCCATCGATTATTTTTTGTCGATATTACGTCAAAGTTCTGTTTTGGGAGATTAATTTAAAATAGCAAAGAATCTGCCATGTGTCAAGTCTTTTTTTCTGTTTAGCGGCAAATTTGAAAGATTTTTGAAGCAGAGAACAAATAGGATTGTCAAAAAGTGCACCCCACATCAAAAGCAGAGTACACTTTGGATTATCTTATAACTGAATCACCACAGAAATCCGGTGCGAATTCCCCAGGTCAGAGGAAAACGGCACAAAAGCGTAATTTAGCCGATAGCGGCTGAAATAAAATCCCACGCCTGTGTGAATATCTTTATCATCGTAACCGGTCTGGTAACCGATACGAAACGCAAACATATTTTTTAATAAGTATTCCGCGCCCAGGTTGACATGTGAAGTTCCTTCGAAAACCTGAACCACATCTGTCGCGACAATGAGTTTTCCCTGCAAAACTTCCCGGGGCAATAGATAGGCAGCACCCACGCGAACCATGCGCGGCAGTTTGCTGGACTCATTTTCAAGTTCAGACACAAAGCCGAAATTTTGCAATGCAAAACCGGCAGTCAAGCCCGGAACTACCGTCTGATAGCGGACACCGATATCGACCGCAGCACCAGCGCTCTCTTCCACGTAAATTTTTTCGTAGAGAAATTTGGCAGTAATTCCCACGGCAAAATTGTGCGCCAAATAGCGCGCATAGGAAATTCCCGCCATCACATTGTGGGCATTGAACTCACCGAGAGGTTCCTCTGTAGGGCCTGTGCGCCGCTCAATGCCGCCGATATTTTGCGTCATCACACTAATGCCGAAAGCGTGGCTTTTAATGTGAAAACTTACTGCAGCAAATTCGTTGTTAATTTCCTGCAGCCATTTATTATGAGTAAAAACAAATTCAGACTTTTCCTGCGCTGCTAATCCCGCCGGGTTCCAATAAGTTGCGCTGGCATCTGTGACAACTGCGGAATAAGCTTCTCCCATGCCCACGCCCCTGGCTCCGGCGCCCACTTTCAAAAATGCCAGGCCTGTGGTTTCCGGACTTCCCGCTTTCAATTGGGTAAAAGGATTTATCAAAAATAAAAAACCAAGCAACACGATTGTTCGCTTTAACATATTTTCCTCAATTACTTTTTGAAATTATTATTTTGCATTTGCAGTGAATCAATCAAAAAACGCAATTTTTAAAATGCGCGGAAATCCGCCCGATTCTTATCCATCCGCGTGCTATTTCACAGCACAATCACCCAGCTAAAAATATGTTCGCTGTCCGCGTTGTATTTTTTCGTTACAAATGCGTACTGAACCTGCGTTTCTCTCCCCAGTAGTTTAAAAATATAGCCGCCGCCAAAAGCCGGTGCTCCGTCGTTAATTCCGGCGCGGAGGAAAATTTTTTCCATCAACTGCGCCTCTGTTCCCAGGGAAAAACGCCAGCCGAAAAGTTCGCTGTTCTCCACATCCGCCGCTACGAGCAACCAGGGATAGGGGTAACGCGCCGCCACACCGAAACGAAAAGTCATGGGAAAACGGTCAATTTTTTCAATGTCCCGTTCCCACAATTTGTCGGTTTTCCAGTCATATTTGGCATTGATATTTTTCACTACAGCGCCGAAAGATAAATATTCCAGGGGACGAAACAACACCCCCAGGTCCAAACCCAGTGCCGTCGTGGAAATTGTGGAGTTTCCGTCTCCCATGTCCGGGAATCTATTGTACAAAACTCTGCCGGTGAAGCCAATGGACAGCGATTTCATGGGCATCACGCCAAAAGAAAAGGCGAAAGAATTTTCTCCATTGGAAAAATCCTGGTAATGGTTTCCGGCAAAATCGCGACCATCGATATTGTCCACGCCGGCATGAATCCAGCTCACTGCGATGCCTCCATTGATAGCTGTTTCCCCACTTTCTTCGTCAATTTTGGGACGGATACCAGTGGCAAAACCTATGTAATTGAAATTTCTGTCCAGTGAAAGGAAACGATACGACAACGTCAATTGTGGATTTTTCAGCATGGGAACGCCAGCCGGATTGTAGTAACTCGCCAGCGTGCCTTCTGCGATTGCAGTGAACGCATTTCCCATGGCAGTAGCCCGTGCTCCCAGTCCCATACGCAAAAACGACCCAGCATAGTAACCGTCCACGGCACCAGCCTGCCCTGCAAGCAGGATTACTGCGAGAGTTATTATCAGAAATGACAAACTAATTTTTTTCATTGTGATTTTCCTTTAATAGTGTTCCGAGTCTCGCGTTTTGAATTTCGAGTTTTCAATGGGATCTGAAATGGCTAAAAAACATAATTCCATTTTTTTTAATCAACAATGATTAATTTTCCCCAATATTTTCCGTCGCCAGACAATTCCAATTGATAAAAATAGACGCCGTTCGCCAGCAAATTTCCGTCATCATCGCGGCAATTCCAGGCGACGGAAGCATCGGTATTTGCAGACCAACTTCCGCCATCGATGGTCGTGATCAATTCCATGGCAAAATCGAAAATGCGGATTCTGGCATGAGTTGCGTTGATCGTATTGAATTGAAAACGAACGAAACCGTCATTTCCGATTTGATTGAATCGCATCGGCGTGAACGGATTAGGATAAGCGTAAACGCGCGGTTCGCCCTCCACGCCTGTCTTGACAAAAGCACGCATGATGTTCCAGTTAAGACCGTCATCCAAGGAAACAGCCAATCCGTCAGATGAGCCAACCCAAAGAGCATGGTTTGGTTGCGGCGTGATTGCGACACCGTAAAATTCTGAGGCGTACATTTTCTCCGGCGAGTCACTGTCTTCGATTTGCGGGAAAACATCCCAATTTTGCCCGCCATCCGGCGATTTCCACAGACCGCTATCCGTTGCCGCGTAAACTGCCTCGCCGTCAAAAGCAAAATTATAAGTAAATTTTCCCGGGAGATAGGTGGCCCAGGTTCTTCCGCCGTCTGCGGTTTTTGAAACAGCGCGAAATTCGTCGGGATCTTCGGCGTTAATTGTCGCCGCCCAGATGATATTTTGACCATTGAGTTTTTGTACATCCAGCGCTACAACGAAATTTCCGGAAATCGGAGCCTCTCCGTGTTGATGATTGAAAAGCATCTCCGTGGGCCAGGTTTCGCCCCCATCGTAAGAAACATTGATTCCGCCGGCAGTCCCGACCCAGAGCGTGTCTCCGATAGCCAGCAGTGAAAAAACGCGATGGCTGAGATATTCATCCGGATTAAAATTGTATCCATCGGGCGGGCGCACAAGCCAGGTTCGTCCCATATCAGACGATTTCATCAAACCGCCGCCAAAAGCCGCAACCCAAACTGTGGAATCAATAATCGCGATGTCATAAATGACATTGTTGACAATTGTCCAGTTTGGCGTGGGCATAGGCTGCGGCAAATGAGTCCAGGTCTTTCCCAGATCAGTAGAATAGCTCACGCCGCCACCGATTGCTTCATGCTGTTCCAGAATCACCGAGTCAAAAGCAGTGGCAACCCAAACGACAGAATCTTTCACGGCAATAGCTGACACTCCTCCCTTACCAATACCATGCTTGTCCGTGTAAGTAACCCAGGTTTGCCCCCCGTCTTCGGTTCGGGCAAGTCCCTTGCCTGTGCCGAGAAAAATAACTTTATCATTCACGATAAAAATATCCGTGATACTGTTGCTTTTAAGACCGGCGACAGGTTCAGAGTCGAATTGATAACTTTTCTTTGTGAGAATTTGGGCTGAAGAAGAAAAAGACAAACAAATTAAGCCTAATAAAGCCAAAAGAGTTATTCGTTTCATTTTACTTGATCACCGTAATTATGTGAGTAATTTTATTGCTTAATAAATCAGAATAATCGCGCGCCTGGAACTCAAAGCGATAATCCCCGACGTCATTACTATAAACAAGAAACGCACGCAGAGAATAAATTTGATCACCGGCGACCGCATCTCCCGAAGCGCCGTTGTCGTACATTTGCAGGGGACTGGATTTGGAAATTGTGCCGTCCGGTTTGTAAGTATTGAAAAAGACTTCCTTCACATCGTTGGGATTGTCTGGGTCGTCAGCTTTGACCGAGAGAACAAATATGACAACGTGCATACTGTCCGCCGGTAATTTCAGGGTATCCGGCGCCCCTAATTCACTGATGACCGGCGCCTCACCCAATTGCTTTTTCCCCCAGGGAATGGATTTGTACAGGCTCAAACTGCTCTTGCCGCTGTTATCAACTGCCTGTACATAGAGATTGAAATTTCCGAACCGCCAACTGGCAAACGCAGATGTAATTTCAACGGAAAAAATTGAATCGCCCGCTGCTGCATCGCCGTGAGAGCCGTCATCGTATAAATCGCCTGAAATCAATTCTTCAGTAAAAGTCGGATCAAGAATCTGAAAAGAAACGCGAACCACCGCGTCTTCGGGATCGGGATCGACAGCTTTCACCTGAATGACAAAGGGAGTTTCCTGATCCACAAAAGCAGTGTCGGAGATGAAAATTTCTGTCACAACAGGTGCATTGTTGACTACCGCTTCTCTGGCGAAAAATTCACTTTCCAATTCATTACTGAGCTCGCCTGACTTATCCGCTGCGCCGACTTTGAGACGGTAATTTCCGGGAGCCAGAGACTGACTGATGCGCGCTGCATATTTTCCGTTTTTGGG
>NATN01000048.1 GCA_002085355.1 Candidatus Zhuqueibacterota bacterium 4484_87
GAAAAAGAATCCCGATGTCAAAAAAATCCGGTCTTTTAAGAAGCAGCTTGAAGAATTAGAAACTGACGTCGAGGTTGATGAGTATTTTCCGCATGACACTGTGCTGGTAGAGCCGGCGCGCGACCAGGACGACGGCAAAACCATGAAACGATTTTTGCTGCAAATGTTTGGATTCGCTGCAGGAATCATCGGCGCACACTATTCCGGGATTGAATTGTTTAACAGTTTTCTCAAAGCCCTGGGCCAGCCTGTGATGCCTGTCAATTTGGACTATCTTTTGACCGGTCTGCTCATTGGCGGTGGGAGCGGGCCCATGCACGTGCTTGTTGAATTTATCTCCCAACGTCAGATCGTTCCCGGAAAGGAGAAAAATTCGGAGGAAGATGTCAGTGAGAGTGTTCCTCGTACGGCGCCGAAAATAAAAATTGCTCCTGCCGTAAAGGATGAGGAACTCTGGGTCGATGTTGCGTATGATGGAGGTGTGGATCGCGATTTATTGGAATATGTCCATCATAGGCAAAAAGATCCGGAATTGATCGTTTTTCATCACACGGCCTTGCCGATGAATTCCAGATTTGAGGACCTCGTTCTTTGGTAATCATGTTGCCGGAGCGAATATGAAATCTTTGGGTATTGCGTTGCACGGAAATTTTGAAATTGATCATCGTGTGCCTCATTCCAATGCGGACGGCAGTTTTGGCGACCAGCGTCCCACGGAAATTCAGCTTAAAAATGCAGCTCGCATTGTAACTCTGTGGTGTTATTTGTTCAAGATTCCATTGGACTTTACTAATTCTATTCTCCCGCACAACCATTTCACCGGTAAATCCTGTCCCGGGTCAAATTTTCCTTATTCGGAGTTCCAAAAATGGATTGAATTTTTCGATGAACAATGGCAAAAATCGGAATTCATCAGAGAAAAGTTAGCCGAGTTCAAGTTGAAGCCCTATCTTTACGTCGAGCACGACGGGGAGGTGCATCCATGACAGTCCTTTTGAAAATAACAGTTTTATATGCACTGGCTCTTGCACTCGCTTTTTTGGTTGAGCGGTTGCTGGAAATTCTGAAATCCTTTTATGATCTGTTGGATACAAAATTTGATTGGTATAAATTCTGGACAGTGCGTGCCTACAAGACAAGAAATGTGCTGGAAAATAAATTGCGCGTAGTGGAATTTTTGGGACCAAAAAGCACGGCAAAGCTGCTTGACCGGTTCAGGGAAAAGTTGCTGAATACATCCGGAGAATATCAGGGTGAACTGCCGGTGATTTCCGGTGATCTGGTTCGCGAGATGACTGTCCGAACTCACATTCGGATTTTGGGGATGACTTTTGGTGTGTTTTTAGCAATCTGGATGCGGGTAGATTTGATTCAGATTTTTCAGGGCGCGATCAGCGATATGACGCACTGGCATTTGGAAATCAAATCAGAAAT
This sequence comes from Candidatus Zhuqueibacterota bacterium 4484_87, assembly GCA_002085355.1. GTDB lineage: Bacteria > Zhuqueibacterota > Zhuqueibacteria > Thermofontimicrobiales > Thermofontimicrobiaceae > 4484-87. The sequence continues at coordinate 1,435 of NATN01000048.1, forward strand.
GATCAGATATATTTTGACCGGAATTATTTTGGGAATCGGATCAGAACCGGTGCATAAATTAATTCGGACTTTTGAACGGAGACAGAAAAGAAGAGAAGCGGAAGCTATTCAAATCAAAATAAAGGAGCACGTACAATGACCTTCGATTTGATTGTGGCAATTGTCATCGCTGTCATTGCAATTGTGATTTACCTTCTTTATCAATTGGGAAATTTGCCCCGGAGCTGCAAAAGGAGCATCCTTTACCTCATCAGTGCTGCTGCGGCGATTTTTGGCATTTCTCTGTTTACAAATCATCGGCTGAAACTTTTGCACAGAGAGCTCAAGGAGCGGGAAGAGAAGCTTCGGCAAAAAGAAGAAGAATTGAGAAAATTGAAAGAGAAAGAAGAAATGTCGGAAAAAGAGCTCAATTTTATGAAAGCAAAACTGGAACAGCAAATTGATGCTTATCGGAAGTTGATGCTGCAAATCAAAGCGAAAAATAAGGCGGAAAAAGAGCGGATTGATCGTCTTTCCGGCGAAGATCTGCACAACGAATTTATCGCGACTTTTGGCGGAGGCGAATGATATATTGGAAAATTTGAAATTCGGAACCATGGCAGAGGAGAAAGTCATGCACAAATTTGGTCTGATCGCATTAATATCAGTTGTCTTTTTTTTGTTTTCAGAACTTGCGGCACAGGAAACAACTGTCCATAATTGTCAAATAATAAAGGAATATGCCGATGGGACTGTGCTGCTGAAAATTGACGGCAAAGAAATGCTTGCAGTCACGCAGTCCATGGAGCGAAATATGCTCAAACTGAAGCGGGATGTTCTGGATGCACAGAAAGAAATATTTCTCAAAGACTCTTTGTTAGCTAATTACGATAACACAATCGCCCAGTACGAAAAGACCATCAACCAGATGAGAGATTACATTCGTGAACTGGAATACGTGCTCAAAGGTTACAAAGATTTGGCACACGACTACAAAAAAATGCGGGTACCAAATGTCAGCTTTCGCGTTGGAGTCGGCGCTACGAGTCGCGATTATAAACCAGCGGTCATGATGGGGCTAGATATTCGAAGAGTCCTGATTTCCGGGATTATCCAGGAAAGGAATTCCGGTGTGCTGGTAGGCGCGAGTTTTCGCATTTTCTAAAAGACGTACAAAATTTTCTGGTTCCATTTACTATATTTCCAAAAGATTTAACATTTGTTTTTGAAAAAATCTATATTTCAGCAAGAACTCGTTAATTCAGGGATTGAATCATTATGAGAATCGTAAGTTCTGCCATCGTGATGTCAGATTTGCATTTGGGACGCGAACTGAGCTATCTGGACACGCGCCATCCATCTTATGAACAAAATCGCAGAAATTTTCTGGAGATATTAGAGCAAGCCGGTGAAGTTGAGGAACTGATTATCAATGGCGATTTGTTTGAAGTTGCGTTGGAGGATTGGGACGAAGTCTGCGAACAGGCGCGGGCATTTTTCGACGTGCTGGCAGAAGTTCCTCCGCCGCAGAGAATAGTTTATATCCCTGGCAATCATGACCATCATCTGTGGCAGTCGCTGGTGGAGCGATACTACATTTTCAGCGCCATTAAAGAAAAACGTCCCCTGCCGGATCGAAAGCATTATCCGCTCTATTTTGTCGATAGGAAATTCACCAGCACAAACCCGAACCACGCAATGCACATGATTTTGCCTGACCTATGGCCTGATAAAAAATCTCGTCCCGAATTCATTATCAAATATCCCCATCATTTGCTGGGAATCGAAACCGGGAAAAAGATAAATCACTATTTTTTCACTCATGGTCATTTTCTGGAACCGTGGTTTCGTCCGCTAAATTTTTTAGTGGAGCCGGCGCGGATCGATGAACTGGAAGGATTCAATGCACTGTGGCTGGAGTCTTTCAACTATCATCTGGGACATGCGAGCCGGCTGAGTGAAAGGGTCATGGCGATCATTGCCAGTTACGAGCAAGGCTACAAAAACTCAAAAAAGAGAATTAACCGCATCCTCAATGAAATTTTTCTGAACATCAGGCGCAAAACTCAGCTTGGAGATATTGGAGCGTTTTTATTGAAAGTGGCAATGAAATTTGTGCTCAGGTATTTTCCCAAAGACAGAAATTTCGCGCTGTTTCAGAATCCAGTCGATAAAAAAATGCTGTCAGAGATCAATACCTATCTGGAAAAATATATTTTCCAGCGTTACAAACCGGAGAATTACGAACGACTTTCCCTGCCATCGCCTGATAGAATTCCCGTTCCGTTTACTTTTGTTTTCGGCCATACCCACCGACCCAATTTTGCGCCTGAGGATATGGCTGCTTCAAAAATTAAGCTTGATAATGAAGAAATTTCAGTACTGAATACCGGTGGCTGGCTGCGCATTGATAGTGAAATGCAAAACGGAGAAAATGCGGGCATTTTGTTAATAAATAGCAACGGCCAGCAGTGGCTTTCTTTGTCCGGTAAATTGCACTGATTATTCCTTTGGCAAAACTGATGCGTAGGGACACCAAATGTTTTAATTTTTGTAAAATTAATATCTGCTTTAAATTAGCAGAGGACCATTTTTTCTTACGATCAAAAATAGAATTTACTTGAATCTAATGTGAAAAATTCGTAATATTGATATAAAATTGGCTGGAATTCTGAAATGTTGTGGGATTGAAATGAATGATGTGCTTGAAAAATATGAAAGAGGGGACAGACGAGCATTAGCGCGATTGATTTCATTGATTGAAAATGAAGATGTCAGAAGCAGAGAAATTTTGGAGAAAATTTTCCCACGCATCGGCAGGGCTCATCGCATTGGTGTAACAGGCCCACCTGGTGCCGGAAAAAGCACATTAGTCGATCAGATGACAAAAAAATTCTGTCAGCAGAAAAAAAGAGTGGGTATTATCGCTGTGGATCCCACGAGTCCGTTTTCCGGCGGCGCTCTATTGGGCGATCGGATTCGAATGAACGATCTGGCAACATATCCGGACGTTTTTATTCGCAGTATGGCGACTCGTGGCAGTCTTGGCGGTTTGGCAAATCGGGCACATGAGGTTGCTGATTTATTGGACGGGTTTGGAATGGACCTGATTATTTTTGAGACCGTGGGTGTGGGACAATCGGAATTGGATATCGTCGAAGCAGCGGACACGACGATAGTGGTGCTGGTTCCCGAGTCCGGCGATGCAATTCAGGCAATGAAAGCCGGTTTAATGGAAATCGGTGATATTTTCGTGATCAACAAATCAGACAGAGACGGCGCTGATCGGACTAAAGTTGAGGTGGAGTACGCGGTTAGTCTCGGAGGAAAAAATCGCCAATGGCAGCCGCCTGTGGTTCAGACGATTGCCAGCACGGCCGTTGGGGTGGAAGAATTGTTGAACAAAATAGAATTGCATCGTGATTTCCAGATTCATAATGATATTAGTGCTCAAAAAAAAATAAAGAGACTGGAAAGGATTGTCCGACAACGAGTGGCAGCATCATTGGAGCAAAGATTTTGGAAGGCGGAGCAGGAAAAATTGCTGCGTGAAAAATTGAAGCAGATGGTTGATGGCGCAATCTCACCCTATCAGGTGAGCGATCAATTAATTGAAGATTTTTTCAAATAAAATTTCTGATAAATGAAGGAAGATGGACACAGCATGGTGCGACACATTATTTTTGATCTGGGACAGGTTCTGATTAGAGTTGCGTTTTTGGAATTTGCACAAAGGTTTGCTGAATTATTCGACACAGATGCGCAATTGATTCTGAACGCGGACGACAAAGGTCCGCACAGAAAGTTTTTCGTCGGGCAAATTTCCAGCGAAGAGTTCCACCGAGAAATTTGTGCTTTATTCAAAAAAGATGTTTCGCTGGAAGAGTTTAAAGAACTATGGCTGAGTATGTTGGGCGGTGAAATTCCGGAGAGCGTTGCTATTGTGAAAAGACTGGCGCAAGAAAAAAAGTCGCTATCAATTTTATCTAATATTGACGCCTGGCACTACAATTACTGCGAAGAGAATTATCCGGTGATGCAGTTTTTCCAAAAGAAATTTCTCTCATTTGCATTGCGGATGAGAAAACCAAATCCTGAAATATTTAAGCTCGTTGCCCGGGAACTGCAAGCGAAACCCGATGAATGTCTATTGATTGACGATATGCGGGAGAATATTGAATCTGCCCAAAAAGTTGGCTACCGCACAATTCATTTTGTTAATGCAAATGATTTGCACAACAAATTAGCTGATATGAATTTAATCGTGGGATAAAAAATGATGTAGATAAATTTTAACCTTAATCATCATTTTGCGACAACGAAAGAATTCGCGCATTTTTTTTCTTTTTGGTATCTGAAGCAGGCTGTTCTTTGACGGGGTCAACTTGTTCCTCGGGCACTTTGACCAGCTCAACGCGCATGGGAACGCCATTAATGGTAAAATCACCACCGCGAATCTGGTCATTGTCCAGAATCCAGGTCGTAACAAAGACGGGGACTTGTAACACTAAAAGTTTTACGCGCCACCAATTTGGTTTTACATCGGCGTAGATTTTTTCAACACGGGCAAAAAGAGAGGGTTTATTTTCAATATAGATCAGTACAAGATCGTTTTCGACAAAAGCTTTTTTGTTCAACAGATTTTCCTTATGAAAAGTTTGATTAATGTTTTCTTGAAATATAAAAATACAAAATAAGATTGAATTTTACAAGTAAAATTTATAAATTTCCTTTGCCTGCCTCTCAAAATGAAGATTATTTCGAACAATCACGGAGTATTTTGATATGAAAATATTAAAATTTGCCATCTTTTTTTTCATTTCAATTTTGGTTATTTCCCTTACGGCAAATATTGCGCAGGCTCAGTACCGGCCTTCTACAGATGATGATGTGACAGTCGGACGGGAGCAGATAAGAGGCAATGAGACAGCAAAGGAAAAAGATGTAAAGGGGTTTTATCTCATTGGACCAAGCTATTGGCCTAAAATAGAGTTTTTTGGCGTTTACAGTTCGATGATAGTCTGGATTTCCTTTATTCTGGGAATCGCAATTTTTCTAATGGCGAGGTACGCCGGTGCCCGTGTGAATAAAGTGAAAATCTGGTTGTCAATTTTTTCCGCTGTGTTCATAGGCATGTTCAGCCGGTCATTGAATATTTTTTTGCGGAATTTTCTTTATAAAATAATTATACTTGTTGCCAGCCCGGTATTGGCTTCCTCTATCGCTGATTTTATCAGCTATTTTCTGTGGCTGCTTTTTACTGCCGGCGTTGCTGTTCATCTTTATGAGATTTTCACCGTCACTGCAAAAGAAGTTTTCCTGAATCGATAGTTGAATTTACAAGTCAATTTTTTAATTTCAAAGCCCGAGTTTCTTGATAATCGGGCTTTTGTTTGTAGTAGAAGCCATTTTATGAGAAAATGATAATCTGATTCCTGTTTTTTCAGGCTCTGATGGCGGACTTAGCCTTGCTTATCCGGATAATATCTTCTAATTAGAAGGTGGAACTTTTATCTTCCGTTTTGGTGAAAAATCAGGATTCTAAAGCAAGGGGAGAGCGCAATGTTGGAGAAAGAGCAATTTCTGCAAAAGTATTCTTTGACCGATGCACAGTTATTCGCAGCCGGAATTTCCTGGCAGATTTTGGAGAAGATTTACAATCACTATTGCGGCATTCGGGAATCTCTTTTGCCGACAGCGAAATACATCGCAGATGCCCTGAGAGAGGAGTCACATGTCCAGTATGTCAAATTTCGTCTCAAAGATCCGGAACATCTTATTGAGAAAATTATCCGAAAGAAAAGGAAACATCCGGGATGGCAAATCGATGAGAAAAATTACCAGGAAATTATCACTGATCTCATCGGTGTGCGGGCGATTCATCTGTTCAAACGCGATTGGCTTCACATACATCACTTTGTAATGTCCAATTGGCAGCAATATGCTGATCCCAAGGCTTATGTCGGCTGTGCCAGCGATGAGAAAGTGGTAAAAGAATATCAGCGACAAAATTGCGTGGTAAGGACGCATCCTTTTGGTTACCAGTCAATCCACTATCTGATCATTGCGAAACAAAATGGCTCACAGAGAGTTGCGGAATTACAGGTGAGGACTTTATTGGAAGAAGCGTGGAGCGAAATCGACCATCAGATTCGCTACCCCTATCACGACGACGATCCGATCATTGCTGAACATTTGAAAATTTTCAATGGTATGATTGAGCAGTTGGATCAGATGGGTGGGATTATTCGCGCTTTAAAGAACGGAGGAGCAGACAAAAATAAAACGGTAAATAATAACCATGAGAGCAAGGAAGTGGAGCAGGGATTGTGACAAAGGTACTGCGAAAGAATGAGATTAGCATTTAGAAAATTTCCCCTGTATTAACAAAACCGCCGGAGAATATTTTAAAAAAACCATAAAAAAGACTTGCTTCTTTTGAAGAAATTTAGTAACATTAAATTTCTCTAAAATGTTTGTTTTAAGGAAGATAATGGGACAATATCCGACAAAAGCAAGAATACGCATTTGGCTCGGTTTCTTCAGTACCATTTTTGCCGGCATAGTGTTGAGCAAATTGATGGAAAGCTGGATTGCCGGATTGCTCATTGCGGTACCTGTGGGGTTGGCGCTCACTTCTCAATGGGCAAAAAAGGCAATGAGTAAAAAATAAATCACAACTAAAGATATCAGGCTCTTTTGTCCGGAGCGGATTTTTTTATTTTTTTATAAGTGCAGGAGGAAAATCGATGGATGTCAAGTTAGACAGCCTGATTGAAAAGATCAGAAAAGAAGGAATTGAAGAAGGAAAAAAGACTGCCGATGAATTGATTCAGGACGCGAAAAAAAAGGCGGAGAAAATCGTCGCTGATGCAAAAAAAGAGGCGGACAAGATCGTTGAAGACGGAAAGAAACAAGCGGAGCAATTTCGGGCGAACGCAGAAGCTGATATTAATCAGGCAGCGAGAAATACAGAACTTCTTTTGAAAGAGAAAATTTTAGCAACATTCGATCAGGTTTTCAAGCGCGAAGTTGGTGACGCACTGGAACCCGATTTCATGGCTCGTTTGATTCAAAAGTTAGTTTCAGATTGGGTCAAAGGCAGAGATGTGGAAGTGATTGTCTCTGAAAATGACAAAAAGAAATTGGAGACATTGTTGTTCACCGGGCTGAAAAAAGAAGTCAAAGACACGATTACGCTGCGCGCAAGTTCGGAAGTGACCAGCGGATTCAAAATTGGCATAAAGAACGATCAGATGTTTTATGATTTCACAGACGATGCGATAGTGGATGTACTGAGAACATTGATTAATCCGAAACTGAGAGAAATTCTGGACAGAAAAGATGGATAAATACTATTTTTTAGTAGCTGAATTACCGACATTATTTTTTGATAGAGAACCAGAAGTCACGATTGAATATTTTTTAAGCGAAACTGAGAAGTGGATGTCATCACGAGATTTTCAAATTTTATCTCAGGTTGATATCAATAATTATCTTACCAAACCTCAAAATCCCCGCGTGTTGCGCGATTTTCAGCAATTCGAGTCAGCGCTTCGTACAGATCTGGCTCGATTTCGTGAGGCACAAAAACAGAAAACAGATTACAAGCCCGCCTCAATACCGCAATCTCTGATCAAAGAAGGAAACCCGCTGGAAATTGAAATCAAGCTTTTAGAACTGCGTTGGAAACTTTTGGATGAAATGCAGCGGGAACATCATTTTGATCTGGCATATTTAATTTTGTACTATCTGAAATTGCAAATTTTGCAGCGATACATGTCGTTCAGCAAAGAAAAAGGAATGGAAAAATTTCAAAAGTTATACGAGGTAATTTATGAGTCAGGCGACAGGAAAGATAACGGGAATTAGCGGAAACATGGTATCCGTTGCTTTTGACGGGAATATCATGCAGAATGAAGTGGCATACATTATCAAAGGCGAAGAACGTTTGAAATCGGAAATTGTCCGCATCGGTGACGGCGTGGCATTTTTGCAGGTCTTTGAAAGCACAAAGGGCCTGAAAGTCGGAGATGATGTGGAATTTAGTGGCGAGTTATTGTCCGTGCAATTGGGCCCGGGATTGCTGGGCCAGGTTTACGATGGATTGCAAAATCCGCTGCCGGGACTGGCGGCGAAATATGGTTTTTTCCTCCCGCGAGGTGTGGAATTACCTCCTCTAGATGAAGAAAAAAAGTGGGAATTTACTCCGGCAGTGAAAGAGGGAGACGTTGTCGTTTCGGGCGTGCCTCTGGGACATGTGCCCGAAGGAATTTTTCAACATGCGATTATGATTCCTTTTTATTTTTCCGGGGAGTTCACTGTTGAGTCCATTGCCGGCAAGGGAAAATACAAAATTTCCGATAAAATTGCCGTCATCAAAGACGAAAAAGGGCATAAACATGATATTACAATGACATTTTACTGGCCTGTAAAAATACCAATTGCGGCGTATCGGGATAAAATTGTGCCGACGGAGCCGCTGGTGACGCAGGCGAGAATTATCGATACATTTTTCCCTGTGGCGAAAGGCGGCACTTTCTGTATCCCCGGACCTTTTGGCGCAGGGAAGACGGTGCTGCAACACATTCTCAGTCGTCATGCCCAGGTGGATGTTGTCATCGTTGCAGCATGCGGGGAGCGAGCCGGTGAAGTGGTTGAATTATTGCGTGAATTTCCCGAACTGGAAGATCCGCGCACCGGAAAATCCTTAATGGACAGAACGATTATTATTTGTAATACCAGCTCCATGCCCGTGGCAGCGCGTGAGGCTTCTGTTTACACGGCAGTGACGCTCGGCGAATATTATCGCCAGATGGGACTGGATGTCTTGTTGCTGGCGGATTCTACGTCTCGCTGGGCGCAGGCGATGCGAGAGCTTTCCGGACGATTGGAAGAAATCCCCGGTGAAGAAGCTTTTCCCGCTTATCTGGAATCGAGGATTGCCGAGTTTTACGAACGGTCTGGTCTGGTAGAATTGCATACCGGAAAAATGGCAAGTTTGACCATCGGCGGAACAGTAAGCCCTGCAGGCGGAAATTTCGAGGAGCCGGTCACTCAGGCGACGCTGAAGGTCGTTGGCGCCTTTCTGGGGCTATCCAGAGAGCGAGCTAATGCACGACGGTTCCCTTCGATTCATCCTCTGGAAAGCTGGAGTAAATATGAGAGTTTCATTGACAGAAAAAAAATATTTGATTCGCAAGAGCTACTGAGAAAAGGGAACGAAGTCGGCCAAATGATGATGGTTGTCGGCGAAGAGGGTACGTCCATCGAAGATTTTCAGACCTATTTGAAGTCGGAATTTCTGGACAATGTCTATCTGCAGCAGAACGCTTTTGACACTGTAGATGCGGCGACGAGCAAAGACCGGCAAATTTATGTTTTTGACAAAGTGAAAAAAGTTCTTGAAACAAATTTTGATTTGAACGACAAAGACGACGCGCGAAAATTATTTAACCGTTTGCGTCAGTTTTTCATTGACTGGAATTATACTGATATGAAGGATGCCGAGTTCAAAAAACAGGAACAAGCGATTGAAAAATTAATAGAGGAGCACTCGGGAAATGAGAAAGGTTTATAATAAAATTCTGCAAATCAGCGGCAATGTGATCACCGTAAAAGCGCCTGATGTGACTTACGAAGAACTGGCGGAAATTACTACGCGGCGCGGAAAGTCTCTGGCACAGGTGATTAAAATTGAAGATGAAATGGTATCGTTGCAGGTTTTTGCCGGGAGCCGTGGAATTTCAGTGAACGATGAAGTGCGTTTTTTGGGCCGTCCCATGGAAGTGACGTTTTCCGATGACATGATGGGCAGAATTTTCGATGGCGCCGGCAATCCGCGCGACAAAGGGCCTCAATTGACAGATTATCTGATTCCTGTGGCAGGCCCCAGCGTCAATCCGGCGAAGCGAATCATCCCCAGACGCATGATCCGTACCAATATTCCCATGATTGATGTATTTAATTCACTGGTCGTTTCGCAGAAACTGCCAATTTTTTCCATTTCAGGTGAACCGTACAATGAATTGCTCGCGCGCGTCGCTTTGCAGGCAGAAGTGGACATGATTATTTTGGGTGGCATCGGTTTGAAATATGACGAGTACATGAAATTTAAGAATACGTTGGAAGAAGGCGGGGCGCTTTCCCGGTCTATCTTTTTTATGAATACCGCGTCCGACCCCATTGTGGAAAGTTTGATGGTGCCAGACCTGGCGTTGGCAGTGGCGGAGAGATTTGCCCTCAAAGGCAAGGAAGTGCTGGTCTTGCTCTCGGACATGACCAACTTCTCCGATGCTCTCAAAGAAATCGCCATTACCATGGAACAAGTTCCTTCTAATCGCGGTTATCCCGGCGATCTTTACAGTCAGTTGGCGG
>NATN01000049.1 GCA_002085355.1 Candidatus Zhuqueibacterota bacterium 4484_87
ATGGATCGCTGCGAGAATCTCAAAGAAGACGAAGTTTTCCGTGGCAAGTTTGATTTTGTCGTAACGCGGGCTGTGGGAAAACTTGCCGAAGTGTTTGAGTGGGTCTCGCCGCTGCTAAAAAAGGGCGGCCTGTTTATTGCTTGGAAAGGTGGCGATGTGACTCGCGAGATAGAAGATTTGAAGCGCAAATATACTTTTGAAATGATTGATGTTAAAGAAATGGATTCGCGCTTTGTAGATCCGCAAAGAAAAAGATGTTTTGTGTACTTGAAAGCCTAAAATGGAGGAACAGAAAATTGGCGTCTAACTTATTTGAAAAATTGAAAACGTTAGAAACGGAAAAGCAGAATCCCGATACGATGGGTTTGGATTCAATGAGCATAGAGGAAATTCTGCGTACAATCAATAAACAGGATAAAACAGTCCCGTTTGCTGTGGAAAAAGAAATTCCTTATATTGCGCAAGCTGTGGGAATTGTTGTTAAGGCAATGAAAAAGAAGTTATTATGGGGTCGACGCGCATGAAAGCGGGTACAGCGCAAAAATTAGTGTTAAATATGCTCACAACGACCACCATGATTCAACTCGGAAAAGTTTACAACAATATGATGGTTGATCTGCAGATGACATCCAAAAAGCTGGAAGAGCGTTCCAAACGGACTGTCATTATGGTTACTGGCGTAGATTATGAAACAGCAGAAAAAGTACTCAATGAAGCAGAAGGCCATGTAAAAACGGCGCTGGTGATGATTTTGAAGGGTGTTGATAAAAAAGAAGCGCAACGTCGGTTGCAATTAGCAGATGGTTTTGTACGAAAAGCAATCGAGGGTGATTTTTAACAAACGATGACGAATGAAGATATTCTAAATAAAATAGAACAATCAGCTCCGTTAACAAAGCTTATTTCCCAAATACAAAATAAGAACAGGGTGTTCATCAAGGGGCTTGCAGGATCGTTGCGAGCCCTTTGTTTGGCGGCGCTTTACCGAAATTTTCACAAGCCGGTTATTTACATTACAGGCGATGAGGAAAATGAGGAAGTTGTCCGCGATGATCTAGAGGATTTGCTGGGGGAAGATCAGGTTGTGTTTTTCCCCAGACTGAGAGAATTTGCTGCGAAACGCTCCCTTTTCGATGATCATGTAAAAAACGAGCTTTTATCTGCTATCCAGAATCTCCTTGAAAAAAGTAAGTCTGTCGTCATCATTCCGGCGAAAACTTTGACAAATAAATTTCCATCTATCCAGGAGTTTCGGGCAAGCAGACTTTATTTTGAGGTCGGTAAAAAAGTTGATTTTGAATTCGTAAAAAAACAGTTGTCAGAGCAGGGGTTTGTACGCGAGAACCTGGCAGAGAGTTGGGGCGAAATGAGCATCCGCGGTGGTATTGTGGATGTGTTTCCCTATGGCACGGATTATCCCTATCGTATCGAATTTTTTGGAGATGTAATTGAATCAATTCGCACTTATGATCCCAATACGCAACGTTCAGTGAATCAGATTCATGAGGTCGCTGTTTACTCTCAATTTCCGGAAGAGGAAGATTTTGAAATTAATGGCGCACAGAGCTCTGTACTCGATTATTTTAGCGATGATGCTATTCTTTTTCTCGATGAAAAACCGCTTATTGATAAAAGTTTAGAAGAATTTTTTGGAAATGGCGACAAAAAACACTCGCAACGTATTAAAAAACAAGGTGTTGGTGGTGATTTATATTTTTCTCAAGAAAAAATTCACCAAAAATTGTCCCGCTTTATCAGAATAGAACATAACTCCTTTTTAACAGAACAAAATTTTTCACAAATAATCGATTTTAGCGCCATGGAGCAGGACTCATTCCATGGAAATGTTAAGCTGCTCAGAAAAAAAGTCTCGGCGCTTGCAAAGGAGAATCATGTCTTTTTTCTGTGCCGTCGTAAGGAACAGGTGAGCAGACTTCAGGATTTATTCGAGGACGCGGACGTTGACTTGACCAAGCTGCAATTTGTGGTATCGGGTCTGGAAAAGGGATTCGTTTTCCAGCATGCACAATTGGTCGTTTTTACGGAAAATCAATTTTATGGCAGGCGTTCGCGTTGGCGAAAGCGAAAAAAAATTCTGCATGGCTTAACTGTTCAGCAACTCAATGCCCTGGCAGTCGGTGATTTTGTTGTTCATGTGGATAAAGGAATTGGCATTTACCGCGGATTAAAAAAGATCACGGTGCTTGAACATGAGCGGGAATGTTTGAGCGTTGAATATCGCGACGGAGATATGCTTTACGTTCCGCTGGAGCGGATGAATCGCATCCAGAAATATTCCGCAAAAGAGGGTGTCGTTCCGACAATCTCCAAATTGGGTTCCAAAGATTGGGATCGGCTGAAAAAGCGCACCAAAGAACGGATCAAGGATGTCGCCAGAAAGCTGACGATGCTTTACGCAAAGAGAAAAATCAAACCTGGTTACCCTTTTTCAGAAGACAGTTTGTGGCAAAAAGAATTGGAAGCGTCCTTTGAATTTGAAGATACTCCGGATCAGCGAAAAGCAGCCGAAGAAGTCAAGCGGGATATGGAAAAATCATATCCCATGGATCGGCTTGTCTGCGGAGATGTGGGCTTCGGAAAGACGGAAGTGGCCATTCGCGCCGCTTTCAAAGCGGTTAATGATAACAAACAGGTCGCTGTGCTAGTCCCAACGACTATTCTCGCGTTGCAGCATTATGATTTATTCAAGAAGCGTTTGGAAAAATTTCCCGTACGAATCGAAATGCTTTCGCGTTTTCGTACGCGCTCTGAGCAAAAATATATTATCGAAAAATTGGCACAGGGAAAAGTTGATATCGTCATCGGCACCCATCGGCTATTGTCAAAAGATATTCAGTTCAAAGATTTGGGCTTATTGATCATTGATGAAGAGCATCGTTTTGGAGTGAGCAAAAAAGAGAAGCTTAAAGCGAAATATGTCAACGTTGATGTGTTGACAATGTCCGCAACGCCTATTCCCAGGACGCTGAATATGGCGCTGCTGGGAATTCGCGATATGTCCCTGATAGCTACGGCGCCACAAAACAGACATCCGATTCACACAGAAATTGGGCAATTTAATCTGGATTTAATCCGCAATGCTATTTTGAAAGAGGTAGATCGCGGAGGTCAGGTGTTTTTTGTGCACAATCGCGTTGGTACTATCGACTCAATGGCGAATATTATCCGGCGACATGTTCCCGAAGTAAATGTCGCAGTAGCCCATGGTCAGATGGACGAGCGGCAATTGGAAAAAATAATGTGGGATTTTGCTACGCGCAAATATCATTGCCTCGTTTCCACAATGATTATCGAGTCGGGGTTAGACATTCCCAACGTTAATACGATGATTATTAATCGGGCAGATAGATTCGGGCTTTCTCAATTGTATCAATTACGCGGTAGGGTTGGCCGTGCCGGGCGACAGGCGTTTGCCTATTTGTTGGTTCCGTCTGTAAAATCTCTCACCAGAAACGCACTCAAACGGCTTCGAATCATTGAAGAGTATTCTGATCTTGGCGCTGGCTTCAATATTGCTATGCGCGATCTGGAAATACGCGGAGCGGGAAACTTGTTGGGAACAGAGCAGAGCGGCCATATTGTTGCTTTAGGATATGACTTATACAGCAAAATAATCGAGGAAGCAATAAATGAATTGAAATTGGAGCAAGAAGGAAAAGAAATAACCGAAACGGTTTCTTTACCAGAGGTAAAAATTGTTTTTGAAGAGGATGCCTTTTTACCCGATGAATACATTACTCGCCCGGAATTCAAAGTCGATATTTACCGTCGCCTTGCCAATGAATCAGAAGTCGAGAAAGTGCTGGAAATTCAGGAAGAAGTTGTAGACCGCTTTGGCAGAATGCCGCAGGAGGCGAAAAACTTATTTAATTTTGTGCTTTTGAAATTATTGGCGCAAAAGAATGATTTCAAAACCATCAAATTTTGGGAAAAGCACTTTGTGTGTTTTTTTAATGATCGTATTGCCAAGGCAACCAGTCGGGAACTAATTGAAAATAAAATCAGTTGGATAATAGATAAAGCGCAAGGTGATTATCAATTTGTTCAGGGCAAAGAGGAAGGATTTGGAATTAAAATCCTGATTCCAGCTTTGAAGACTGACGCGCTGGAATTTGCAAAAGATTTTTTAATGAAATTAATGAAGTAGTTTTTGCTTTAATTCTTTAAAAAGAAAAGTCAGATGAAACACCTTGTTGTCTATGTATAACTTATTGTTAAATAATAGGTTAGTTGTTGTTTAGTTTTTGTAAGTAGTGGTTAATTTTATTAATATCAATTGGTTAGCAAGTTTTGGAGGAAGGAAATGAAAATCTCCGGTCGCATCGCAAGTGCGCTAATTTTGTCTTTATTAATGTTGCTTTTCTTTATTTCTTGCGGAGATAAAAATAAGCGGCTCGTCGCACGGGTCGGCGGACAAAAAATAACAGTCAAAGAATTTGTCACATCATTTGCAAAGAACAAAAAGACCGATCAGGTACGACAGGCGTCGCTTGAAGAAAAAAAGAAACACCTGGACGTGTTAATAAATAATGAGCTCAAATTAATCGACGCCTATCAGAGTAAATTAGATGAGGACAGCACTTTTCAGGCGCGATTAAGAGATCGGGCGCGAGCAATAATGTTCCGACGCCTGGTAGAAAAGAAAGTTGTCGAGAAAATTATTCCGGAATCTCGGGTGAAAGATTATTATCACAAAGCGAGCAAAGAAGTAAAAATCAGGCAGATTGTTGTCAGATTTGATTCCAATAATCCGGACTCACGTTCCCGGGCTTTGGATCGCGCTCGTTCCATTGCACGGCAACTAAAATCTGGTGAAAAGTTTGCTCAAGTAGCAAAAGACAAATCTGAAGACAAATCAACGGCATCCAATGGCGGCATTTTAGGATATTTGAAATGGGGACCCAAATCGTATTCAAATCCGATTTATGTAGCAGCGTTCGACATGAAGCAAGATGAAATATCGGATCCCATCGAGTTTGGTGATGGCTTTTATATCATCAAAGTTGTTCACATTAAAAAATATCCCACCCCGCCGTTTGAACAGCAGAAGGAACAAATCAGACAGGCTATTTGGCGGGTGCATAATCAGGAAATAGAATCCGGATTTTATAGTTATTTAGACCAACTGAGGAAAAGGTATCGTCTTGAATATAAACCGCGTGTCATGGAAATGTTTTTGGAAAAGATGAAGCAAAACCCGAAAACATCAAATGAAAGAAAATCGCAGTCAAAGGATTTGAAAAATAGATTTTCCACAGGAGAATTGAGTCAGGTAATCGCCGAATTATCGTTCACAACAATTCCCGTTAAAGAAGTCGTAGAGCTGTTGAATCTTTTTCCGTCTCACCGTCGTCCCAGATTTCGCACTGTTGACGATGTAAAAGCTTTCATTGGTGAACGCGTTGTCCAACAGCATTTACTGGAAAAAGAAATCAAACAAAATCGCATGGAGAAAGATCCGATTGTTGCCAGCCAGGTAAAGAATTTCAAAGAATCTCAATTAATTCAAAGGGCTTATAAAGAACGGGTTGTCAAAAAATTGAATTTAACAGAACAAGATTATAAAAAGTATTTTGAGGAACATCGCGAGGATTTTAAAAATCCGCCCATGCGCGACGTTCAGGAAATTTGGGTGAAATCAAAAGAAACAGCGGATAAGATTGTGCGTCTTGCTCGCGCCGGGAAGAATTTCACTCGATTGTTTGATCGATATAACGAGAAAAAATCTCTGGAAAAGAATAAGGGAAAGATTGGTTACATTTCTCGTGGAAGAGCCGGAATCGGCAAACCAGCGTTTAGCGTAAAAGTCGGCGGAGTCACAGATCCGATATTAATCGGCAAAGGGTATAGCATCGTCAAGGTTATGAAAGAAAAACCGGCGACCCTAAAAACGTATGATGAATCAAAACGGTTGGTACAAGCCCGAGTGCGACGCACGACATTGGATGAGATGGAAAAAGAATGGATCAAATCGCTGAAGGAAAAAATTGATGTTGTCGTTTATGAAAACGCGCTCAAGCAGGCAGGCAAAGACTACATCGGACCGGACATAAAATTGGTTGAGTGAAATAGAAATTAACTAAATTATCCTTATAATAAAATTTTTAGATAATAAAAGGACATCAAGTTTAATGAAAATTCGATCAGGAATTGTTGTACCAGGCCGCAATGAGGATGGGCATGGATTTGGACGCTGATTATTTTCAGGAACTGGAAAAGATAAAAAAAGAGTTGTTGGTGCGAAAGTTTCTGGAAAACTATTTACTGACCAAAGATGCCCAGGTGACAGAAGAAGAAGCGCTTGATTTTTATGAGAAAAATAAAGATACTTTTATTGTTCCCAAGACAGAAATTCACGCGTTGCACATATTAGTATCTACAATTGAACGGGCGAATTTGGTCGTGAAACGAATTCGCGCAGGAGAACCGTTTGAACAGGTGGCAAAAGAAATGTCCGAGGATTATCGCCAGCACGGACGAATAGATCTGGGATATTTTAACAGGGATGATGTTGTCAACGATGTAGCTAAAAAAGTTTTCTCGTATCGGGTAGGTTCTGTTACGCGTCCCATTAAATCCGATTTTGGGTTTCATATTTTTAAAATTTTGGATCGCAGAGAACGGGGGACATTCAAGACATTTGAAGAAGTCAAAGATAAAATTTATGCGCGATTGCGCGCGGGAAAAAAGAAACAGGCGTATCGGAATTTGGTGTCAGAATTGCGCGAGAAAATAGCAGTGAAGAAAAACGAATCGTTGCTTAGCAAGGTTGCCAGTGATTCCGGCGCGCCCAGGCGGACGCACAATTAAATTGAAACAACGGAGATTTTTTTAATGAAAAAAAAGATGATACTTTTAGCGGCCATTACCGGGTTGTGGATGACAAGCGCGGTTTTTTCACAGCAGATTATTGACAAGATTGCCGCTATCGTGGAAGATGACATTATTTTGTCTTCTGAATTGACGCAATATTCTATGAATATGGCGTTTCAGTTAGGAATTGATCCGAGGAAAAATCCGGATAAATTTATAAAGCTGGAAAAAGAGACGCTGCAAAATTTGATCAATCAGAAGATTTTACTGGCGAAGGCGGAGGAAGACAGCATTGAGGTTGACGAGCGTCAGGTGGATGGAGTGCTTGAGGAACAGATCAATAACATGATTCAGCGGGTCGGTTCCGAGGCAGAACTGGAAAAGCAGCTCGGTATGTCCATTGGCAAAATCAAGCGAAAGTTTCGCGAGGATGTCAAAAACAATCTCAAGGTGGAACGCCTTCGCGCGACAATGTTTCAGAAGATCACCATCTCCCGGCGTGAAGTGGAAGATTTTTATAAATCCATGAAAGACAGTATTCCGGAAATAAAAGAAACGGCGGACATCAGTCACATTTTATTAAATGTGAAGCCTGGCGGATCGGCGGAAAAAGATGCCCTGACAAGAATAAAGGAATTGCAAAAAAGAATTCAAGCGGGCGAAGATTTCGGAGAATTGTGCCAGCAGTATTCTGAAGATCCTGGCAGTAAGGACCGCGGCGGCGAATTGGGGTTCATTCAGAGAGGGGATTTTGTTCCTGAATTTGAAGAGGTCGCTTTTATGTTGGAACCCGGACAAATTTCTGACATCGTAAAAACGCGCTTCGGATATCATATTATTCAATGCATTGAACGGCGCGGGGATAAGATCAATGTGCGCCATCTGCTTATTTTGTTGCAGCCGACAAAAGACGATGAAAAACGAACTTACGAAAAAGCCCTGGAAATCAGAAAAATGCTGGATGAGCCGGGCGCTGATTTTGCAGAAATCGCAAAAAAATATTCTGACGATGAGACGAGTCGTGAGCAGGGCGGCCATTTGGGAATGTTTGAAGTGGACAATTTGCAAGAAAAAGAATTCAGAAATGTGATAGAGTCTCTTGAAATCGGTGAAATTTCTCAGCCATTTAAAACCCGTTTTGGCTGGCATATTTTAAAATTGAATGACCGTCAGGAGGCGCGAAAAATTGATATTGAGAAAGATTGGGATCGTCTTGAAGGTTGGGCATTGAACAGGAAACAACAACGGTTTTTCCAAAAATGGCTGAATGAGCTGAAACAAAATGTTTATGTTGAAGTAAAGATGACAGACGATGACTATCGGAAGATGCTTCTACATTAAAAAAATGAGGAGTGTTGCTTTTTTAGAACAGAATTCTCTTATTTTAAAATGTGAATGACTAGTTAAAATCGAACATAAGCCGCTAATTGATTGTTTTTAAAAGGTTGACGCCTTAACTCCAATTCAATTTAGGAATTAGGCCGTAAGGCTTTTATTATTTTTCATTGCTATTTTACTTAAAAAATCTCAACTGGTCATTCATATTTAAAATAAGAGATAATAGATTTTAATAACAGAAGTTTAAGAGAAAAGCCCTGGGAAAATTATTCGCAGGGCTTAATTTGTGTTCAGATAATTTGTTTTGCTAAAATATACCCTTAAAAGCTGGAACGGAAATTTTTTCTGTTCAGTTAAATAAAGTGTTTTGACAACTCACAAGATGTTTCACTTAATAAAATTCTGAAAAATAACTTTTCCTCAAATCCCATGCAAAAATTTTTGAAAAGAATATTTTATCTCTTTTTGCTGTTCGTTTCGACGCAGAATGTGTTTGCTCAATTGAGCGAACCTTCCAGCAAATTCACTATTGCCAGATTGAAATATCGCGGAGGTGGCGACTGGTACAATGATCCCTCCGCTATTCCTAATTTGCTGCAATTTTTAAAGCAGCACACAAATTTACAAGTTGCGGAAGATGAACAGCGCGTGGGAATCATGGATCAGGAATTATTTTCCTTTCCTGTTATTTTTATGACAGGCCATGGCAGAATCGAATTTTCTGATGAAGAAGCATCCCGGTTGAGAAATTATCTCGAACATGGCGGATTTTTATACGCAGATGACGACTATGGCATGGACAAATTTTTTCGCACGCAGATAAAAAAAGTTTTCCCTGATAAAAAACTGGTTGAATTACCTTTCAGTCATCCGATTTATCACAGTCATTTTCAATTCGGCAGCGGCTTGCCAAAAATTCATGAGCATGATGGTGGCCCGCCTCACGGGTATGCGATTTTCCATCAGGGACGGATGGTTGTTTTTTATTCTTTCAATACTAATATTTCCGACGGTTGGGTGGATCCCGAAGTACACGGCGACCCGGAAGATGTACGCAGAGAGGCGTTCAAAATGGGGACGAATATCATCGTTTATGCGTTAACGCATTAGAGGAAAAATGACGGTTCGCGAAAAATATCAAAATATATTAACAAGAATCGCTGCTGTTCGGCGCAAGTCTAAAATGGTCAGCCTTGTCAGGGGCGCGTTAATTTTTTCCGTTGCCATTTTGGGAGCCTTTTTGCTATCGCAAATTGCGGAGTCCCTTTTTCATTTCAGTACAAAAGGGCGGAGCATATTAGCTGCGCTGATCTCTTTTGTGGGGATTGCCGGATTCATTTCTTTTTTGCTCAAACCCGCGCTGGATTTCATCGCCCAGCAAAAGCCCGATGATGTTGAAATTGCCCGGCTTATCGGAAATCATTATTCAGAAATTTCTGACAAGCTGGCAAATGCGTTGCAGGTTTTTAAGTCGCAGGACAGAGAAAAACTCGGTCTTTCTTCCGAACTGGCAGAGTTGAGTCTCGAGAAAATTTATGAAGAAACCAAAGAAAAAACTTTTCCTGAAGCAATTTCCTGGCGTTCGGCGATTTTGTGGGCAAAAATTTTCTCATTCACGGTGCTTGGATTTGTGCTTCTGCAAGTTTTATTTTTTTCATCTTTTTCCAATGCTGCGTATCGCCTGTTGCATCCGATGAAACAATTTGAAGATGTGCCCAAAATTATTTTTGAAATTGAACCGGGCAACAAGCAGGTTATCAAGAATGAATCCGTACCACTTTTTGCGCGCACAAAAGGAG
Source organism: Candidatus Zhuqueibacterota bacterium 4484_87 (assembly GCA_002085355.1). Taxonomy (GTDB): domain Bacteria; phylum Zhuqueibacterota; class Zhuqueibacteria; order Thermofontimicrobiales; family Thermofontimicrobiaceae; genus 4484-87. The sequence continues at coordinate 9,972 of NATN01000049.1, forward strand.
AGCGCGTCGATGAAGTTGTCCTGCACTTGGAAACCATTCATGCCACGTTTCATCAGCGATATCCGTTGACTCCGAATGCGGAAAATGAATTTTCTTATACCATTCCTCATGTTCAGGATACGACAATTTATTATTTTTCAGCCGAAAGACATGAGAGTCCGCGTTTTCAACTTGATGTCGTGGAATTGCCGCTGATTCGTCAGCTCAAAGTGACCATCACGCCACCAGCATATTCCGGCATTAAGGCGGCTCCGCTGGAAGATAACGTTGGCGATTTTAGTTGTTTGCGCGGTTCTTATGTTTCTTTGAAATTAACAGCGAACAAAATTTTATCCGAGGCGGCGATTGTTTTGAATGAAAGTAAAAAAATTCCGCTGCGTTGTTCCGGGGTGCGCGCTCAGGGGGGATTTCGCGCGCAGGAGTCCGGCGTCTATTTCATCAAGCTAAACGATTCCCAGGGCATGGAAAACAAGGATCCGATTCAGTATCGCATTTCTATCATTGACGATATTTTCCCGACTATCGCAATTAAATTTCCCGGAAAAGATGTGGATTTATCAGAAGATTTATTACTTCCGCTGCAAATAGAGGCGGAAGATGATTACGGATTCACCGCTCTGCGCTTGGCGTATAAAATTTTACGTTCTGATGCTCCTTATCAAGATACGACATGGAAATTTCTTCCCTTAAAATATGAGCTTTTTCAACAGACAAAATTGTTCAGCGAATCAGTCTGGGAATTAAGTCCATTGAATTTGTTTCCCGGTGATGTGGTACACTATTTTGCAGAGGTGTATGATAATGATAATGTCTCCGGGCCCAAGAGCACAAAGTCGATGATTTATTCGGCACGGTTTCCCACATTGGAAGAAATTTACGCAGCAGCCAATTCCGAACAGGAAGAAACCTATCAGAGCGCCAAAGGCCTGTATGAAAAAAGCAAGCAGCTCAAGAAGGAGGTTGATGAGTTAGTACAGGAACTGAAAAAAAATCCCGAGATGAAATGGGAGCAAAAACAGCAAGTTAATGACGTGCTAAAAAATCAAAAAGACGTGGAAAAATCGCTGGAAGAAGTGCAACAGCAACTGGATCAGATGCTGGAACGCATGGAGAAAAATGATCTTGTCAGTCTGGAGACGCTAAAAAAATATGCTGAATTGCAAAATTTGTTGCAGGAAATTTTGACGGACGATTTGAAGGAGGCGTTGAAAAAACTACAGCAAGCAGCAGAAAAGATGGATCCCGAATTGGTTAAAGATGCAATGGAGCAGCTCAATTTTTCTCAGGAAGAATTTTTGAAGAATATTGAAAAAACGCTGGAGCTTTTAAAGCGCATTCAGATTGAACAAAAAATGGATGAATTGACGCGGAAACTTGAGCAGCTTATCAATGATCAACAGAAAATTAGTGATCAGCTTGATAAAAAAATTGACAAAAGTGAGGCTGATAAAATTTCTCAGGAGCAGCAGCGGACAAAAGAGAAAACTGACAGCTTAATGAAAGACGCTCAGCAGTTGGCAGATGCCATGAAAGAATTTCCCGACATGCCGGACGAAGCAATTGAGGCGTTGCTGGAGCAGGCGAAGCGTGAGGGGATGCTGAAAAACATGAATCAGGTCGGAAAAGAATTGCGTGCGGGCAATCAAAAGCAAGCCCAACAACATTCACAAATGGCAATGAATTCTCTCGCGAACATGCTGAACAATATGAATCAAGCAAAGCAGCAAATGATTGACAAACAAAAACAGGAAATTATGCGCGAGTTGCGGCGTCTGACTCACAATTTTGTCTCTTTATCTAAACGTCAGGAGCAACTGCTTAAAAAATCAGAGAAGCTTAGTCCCAACAGCCCGCAGTTAAATAAGACAGCAAATCAACAGCAAAATATCCTGAACGCTGTGAGCCGCAATGCAGACCGCATGGCAGGACTTTCGCAGAAGTCATTTTTTGTCTCTCCGCAAATGGCACGAGCCGTGGGCCAGGCGATGCAATTTATGTCTCAGGCATTATTTCAGTTTGAGCAGAGAAATGTGAGACAAAGCAGCAGAAATCAGCAGCGCGCAATGCTGAGTTTAAATGACGTTGCCAAACAAATGATGTCTGCAATGAAAGACTTGGCAAACGCGCAATCAGCAACAGGTTTGGAAGAAATGATGCAAAAATTGGAACAGATGGCAGGAAAACAGCAGGGAATCAATCAACAAACTTTGCAATTGGGTCCGGGACAACAGCCATTTTCTTTGAGCCAGCAGGCGCAAATGGCGCGTCTGGCGGCACAGCAACAGGCGCTTCGAAAAACATTGGAACAACTGCAGAAAGAATTCGGTGAACGATCTGATATTTTGGGCAGAATGGACGGCATCGGGAAACAAATGGATGAAGTGATAAAAGATTTACAGGCCAGGCAGGTAAGCCGGCACACAATTCAACGCCAGCAGAAAATATTGCAGCGATTGCTTGATGCGCAAAAGTCAGCCCGGCGGCAGGACTTCAGCCGAAAGAGGCGAGCAGAAACCGGAAAATTTTATCCGGCAATGAATCCGGGAAGATTGCCGGAGAATTTGGGTGAAAGAATGCAGGCAGTGCAAAAAGACCTGTTGCGTGCATTGAAAGAAGGCTATTCAAAAGATTACCAACAGCTCATTAAAAAATATTTTGAGGCATTGATTAAGCAAAATGAACGAATTGAAAATAAATATCCGAATCGCAATTAGCATTATTTTGTTGCTAACGAGCGTCGCAGCGGCGCAGCAGAATGATACGCAGCGAAAAATAAGAGAACAGCTCTTATTGCGGGCAAGAAATTATGAGCAAATAGGCCGCTTTGACTTGTCGCTGGATGTTTATCGCCAGCTTTGGAATAATTCGAAGACGAATATCAATTATTATCGCGGTGTGTTGAATAATCTCCTCCGCTTGGGCCGCCTCGATGAGGCAGAAAAAACGGTCAAGCAGATGCTTCAGTACACAACCTCTGATTTGGTGCGCGCGGACATGGGCGATGTCTATTTTAAAATGGGACGCAAGGAAGAAGCATTTACGGAATGGAATCAAATTTTATCGTCTCATCCAAAAAGTCAGACGACATATCAGATTGTCGCGCTGGCGATGATGAGAAATTCCCAGTTCGATCGCGCCATCGAAGTTTACCAAAAGGGGCAGCAGCGATTAAAAAACAAATATCTGTTTCTCATTGACATTGCCAATGCATATCGTTCCCAAATGGATTATCTCAATGCTGCGCGACAATATTTGAGTTATTTGGAGGCATTTCCGAAACAGTACTCATTTGTGGAATCAAACATCGTTTCGCTTGCAGCAAATCCGGACTACGCCGATGAAATTGTGAAAATTTTACAGGAGCGCGTGGCAAAGAATCCCCAAAATGTTCAGCTCCGCCATTTACTTGCAGCGTCATTTTTTCGCACAGCGAATTATGAAGCAGCATTGAACGAATACACGGTGATTGACGAGTATATTTTGCATCAGAAAAAAGCTGAAAAAAGCCGTCTCGGCAGGGAATTGTACCAATTTGCCCGGAACGCCCAGTATGACGGAGCTTATGAATTTGCGTTGCAGGCATATCAATTGGTCGTCTTGCGTTATCCCAAATCATCTTACGCAACGAATGCTAAACTTGGTATCGGTGTTTGTTTGCGCAAACTCAGGCGCTTCACCGAAGCAATCAAACATTACGAGAAAGTAGCGGCTGATAATATAAATCCGGCGGTTGGAAAGACATGCTTTTATCGTATTGGCGAAATACAGTTGCAGGATTTGAATGATCCGGTTGCTGCGGAAAAATCATTTCGTATGGTAATTAATCGTAAGCCAACGAATTCTTTGAATATTCAGGCGCTTTTTCGTATCGGTGATTGTTTCATTCAGCGAGATGAACTCAAATCGGCGCTGAATTGGTTCGATCAAATACTGGCGCGTTCGGATATAAAAAAAACGTCCCGCACAAGAGCAAAATTTTATCTGGCGCGAATAAATTTTTGGCTGGGTGAGTTTGAATCCGCGCAACAAGGTTTTCAGGAAATTATTGATACGCCGATTTTTGTTCCACAAAAAGATGAAGGTGTTTTTGTCAATGATGCGATTGAATACATCATGTTGATGCAGGAAAATATGCAGCACAAAGAAGTATTGCAAAAATTTGCCCTGGCTGATTTGCGGACAGAGCAGGGAAAGCTTTCTTTGGCGGCTGATATTTTGCAAAAGTTGCTTTCTTCAGAAAATGCCGAAATGATAAAAGATCGCGTGCTCACTAAATTGGGAGATATTCATTTTCAAAATAAAAAATTTGCCTCTGCGCTTTCAGATTTTCAGCGGGTGATCGACGAAACGCCGAAAAGTCTGCTTGCGGACCTGGCGCAGAAAAGGATTGGCGATGTTTACGCGCAGGGTTTTCAGGATGTAGCGAAGGCAATGCAGGCGTACGAGGCGGTGCTGGGAAATTATCCCGACTCTATTTATCTTGAAGAAGTACGGGAAAAAATTCGTCAGCTTGAAGAGCAGAAGATAAATTAATATGGTGCCAAGATGTTGAAGAAACTATTGCAGATTATCATTTTTTCAATCGTCATATTTTCCATGCTGTCGGGTTCTGTGTACGCACAGAAAATTCTCGTGTACATGGATTTGAAACAAAATGATCATCTGAAGGCGTACGGCGTAGCTTATTGGGCGCTGGAGAGAGGTTTGAAAGTCGAATGGCTTTTAAATTACCGCGGCGGATCATTTTTCATTGATCTCAATACCGAAGTTGAGCGGGAGTTACGCATTCGCGGCGTTTCTTATGCTGTGATTTCCGGATCTGCGGCAGCTCGGATTTATGCTGAAATTGAACAAAATAACATGGATGTTGTGCTTCTGGAAAAAGCACCGGAAATTGCTCTTTACCAGTCGCCCCGGGAAACGAAATGGGACGACGCAGTCGCGCTGGCTCTGGATTATGCTGAAATTCCGTACGCCAAGTTGTGGGACAAAGAGGTGCTGACCGGAGAATTGGACAAGTACGATTGGCTTCATTTGCACCATGAGGATTTCACCGGCCAATATGGAAAATTTTATCGAAATTACCGTAATACACCATGGTATATTGAGATGGTAAAACTAAATGAGGCTATGGCGCAGGAGATGGGATTTAAAAAAGTCTCCAAACTAAAGCTGGCTGTGGCAAAAACAATTAAGGAATACGTTTTACGGGGCGGGTTTTTATTTGCCATGTGTTCGGGAACGGATACCTATGACATCGCTTTGGCAGCAGAAAACACGGACATCTGCGCTGCCGTTTTTGATGGCGATCCCGTGGATCCTGATTGTCAAAAGAAGTTGGACTATTCAAAATGCCTGGCATTCACCAATTTTAAAGTAATCACCGATCCTTTGGTTTATGAATTTTCCGACATCGATATTCCGCCGAGCAATAACCCGATTCTGCGCGACGAATCAACAGATTATTTTACTCTTTTTGAATTTTCAGCAAAATACGATCCGGTTCCGACCATGCTTACTCAATGCCATGTTTCCGTAGTCAAGGGATATATGGGCCAAACAACCGGTTTCAGAAAAAGTCTTATCAAAAGCTCTGTTGTTATTATGGCGGAAACCGAGGGTACGGAACAGGTCAAATATTTGCACGGAAATTTGGGAAAGGGAACATTCACTTTTTATGCGGGACATGATCCGGAAGATTATCGTCATTTTGTGGGCGATCCGAAAACACAACTGTCATTGCATAAAAATTCTCCGGGATACCGATTGATTTTGAATAATATTTTGTTTCCGGCAGCAAAGAAAAAAAAGAGGAAAACGTAATGAGCAAGATGTTTGAATTTGACGTTAAAACAAACTCTCAAACCGAACTGGTGAAGATTGACCACTTGGTAACGCGTGCCATTGAAGAGAGCGGAGTTAAAGACGGTATATGCGAAATTTTCGTGCCGCATACAACGGCTGCGGTCACAATTAACGAAGGAGCGGATCCGAGCGTCGTGCGGGATTTTTTGCATGAAATTAATAAAGTGATTCCGTTCAGCGACAATTACCATCATTTGGAAGGGAATTCTGCAGCGCACATCAAATCAAGCCTCGTTGGCTGTTCCGAAATGGTGATCATTGAAAATGGCAGGGCAAAGTTAGGCACCTGGCAGTCGGTGTTTTTTTGTGAGTTTGACGGACCGCGAAACAGACGGGTGTGGATAAAAATTATTTAGATTGAAAACGTGATTTAGCGCACTGAAAAATATTTGTTTTTTAGGAAATTTAGTAGAAGTCGAAAATAAAGAGAAAGCGAATGGATGTTGCTCATTTGTTTCGGCTTTGTACAATCAAATTATTTCTATCGCGCCAGCTTTTTATTTGAAAAATAGATTTTACTTGTTTAAAATAAAGTAATTAGCTAAAATTGTCGGGGTGCTTTAAAAAAAGGCATACTTTTTGTAACAAAATGAATTAAGTTTTAGAAAAATTTAGAGATGGCACACAACGAGGAAATTTAGCATCCCGGCACTGACTAATCTATTTCACACCCATGACTTCAGCCAACTCTCTCCGAAAAAGAAATTATGAACATAAATGAGGGCATACATGAACAGGCGAAAAATATTTTCGTTAGTTATCCTTTTGATAGTTTTATTTGCAAGTGTTGCGGTCGGCGGGCAGCTCACTTCGGTTACAGTAACTCCCAGTAATAATGCTGCCGGCGCTCCGACAATTTACACCTTTGACTTCACAACTTCTGCAACGGGCAATGGGGTTGATGTCGGAATTCCGACGGACGGAAAAATAGTGATAATTTTTCCGGCGGGATTTGATTTGACAAGTGCCGAATTAGCTCAGTCAACAAATTTGGCTGTGCTGGATGGCGGTTTGACAACATCCGTGTCCGGGGATACTATATTTGTTTCACGTGACGGTACAGGCTCTGCCATCGCCGGAAATACAACCGTTGGGCTAAAAGTTGCCGTCGTTGGAAATCATCAGACAGCCGCAACGACTTATCAGGTGCAAATGGAAACCCGCCTCGCGGATGATACTCAAATTGACACTGGAACATCCGCAAACTTTACAATAATTCATGGTTCACTGGCTACATTTAATTTCAATTCGATTGCAAATCAGACGGCTGGGTCCGGCTTCGCGATAACGATCACGGCTGTTGATAACTATGGAAATACGGTAGAGACTTTCAACAGCGCAGCATCTCTTTCTGATTTGAGCGGGAGTGTGTCACCGACTACAACGACCAATTTTTCCTCCGGCGTTTGGAGCGGAACCGTTGTGATTAATCAGAGCTATCAAAATGATAATATTACGGCAACTTATCAAAATATTGCAGGGAGCTCCAATAATTTCGATGTCAGCGCGGGAAGTTTGGATCACTTTGTTTTTCAAACAATTGC
>NATN01000257.1 GCA_002085355.1 Candidatus Zhuqueibacterota bacterium 4484_87
ATGAATACTTCCATCAAGATCAACCTGTTTCAGACGGTAAGAGTAACTTCCCTGTTCGAGGTTGCGGTCAAGGAACGCGTATTGATGAGGGGACACTGTAGTATTTTGTCCGCGGATAAAATCAATGGTTTGAAAATCTCCGTTGTTTTCAGCCCGTTGTATCTCAAAGCCAAAGTTGTCGCTTTCGCTCAAAGTGCGCCACTTTAGCCGTACTTCATTGCCATAAACTTCTGCGGTAAATAGCGCTAATTCAACCGGGATGGATTCGGTAGCTGCTAAATCCAACGCTTGATTTTCTCCCGATTTCCACGTACCAGTGGGAGAAAGCACATAAATCTGTCCGTTAACAAAAGCCTGAAAAACAATTTCGTCGCCCTGTTTGCCGCCTTCTGTAGCCTCTGTTGAGGGATCATCTCCGTTAACGAGTAATAAGCCATAAGTCCCAGCCGTTTTAACAGTATCGCTCGCCGGATATGAGGTGCCGCCTATTGTGGGTGTGATGATCGTGCCCACCGGCGCGTCTTCATTGTTAATTTTTATTGTTCCGTAAAATCCAGATGGGATTGGCGGTTGAGTCATACCTGGAATTGTAAAGATTCCGATGAAAAAAATTATACAAGCGACGATAAAGAATGTTCTTTTCATGTGAGGTCTCCCCATACACGCACAAGGTAAGCGGTTTAAGTGATTTAAAAGAAAATGTTGCCTGAAATGCGATGTGCATTACCTAAATCGTAGCTGATGAAAGCATAGTCTATGGAAAAAAATGAAAATTTGATTCCTGCTCCGGCAGTTAAATGATTTCGTTCTCTGCCAATGCGCATGGAAATGGTCCGGAAAATTTCATATTCAAGTCCTGCGCTCAAATCCACACCGGCAATTTTTCCGACTGAATAGGTGTTTTCAGGCATCTTGCCCTCAAATCGAAAAGCCTGGCCAAGAGAAGCGCGAATTTCTCCTGTGAAAAGCGGTACCTTTTGATAAAAAGTCGCTCCCAGCAAAACGTTGGGATTTCGCATTTCCCTGCTGCCTGTATCCCAGAACAAAAAAGTACCCGTTGCATCCTGTATGCAGGCACCGAGGGAAAATTTATCAGACAGCCGGTAAAGAGCACCAATATCAAAGCCAAAGCCAACAGCGGAATGGTCAGCAATTTGTTGAATGAGCATTTTCAGATTTCCGCCGAGGAAAAAGTTGTCTCTCACCTTGCTGGCAAATGATAGAAAAATGGCATGTTCCAGGTCCTGAAAATATTTTTCAATTACAGGCCTGTTATTTTCATCCAGTTTCGTGGTCATGGGAATGTTTTCCACGCCGACGCGAAAATAGCTGATTCCGAAAGTTCCGCCGGATTTTGTCGGAAAAACAAAGTTAATAAAATTTGCTTGCAGCAAATCAAGAAACTGACTGGAATGCATGAGAGACATTTCCGGAGAGGAGAGCTGTGCCAGCCCCGCCGGATTATTCAAAAAATCCGCTGTGTACTTTTGTCCGAACAGCCCGTCCGCTGTCATTAAAAGCGAAAGCAGAGCTAATATTGTGGCGCGGAATATTTTTCGTCTCAATTGACTCAAATCAGAAGTGCTCCGTCATGCTATGCTATTGAATTTTTGCTAATTTTTCCACTCGTTCGATTTTTTTTCCATTGTCTTCAGCGATGATTCTGTAAAAATAGACTCCATTGGCAATGGGATCACCGAATTCGTCAGTGCCGTCCCAGAAAGTTTCATTGTAACCGACATCCCCGGCTGCATCGCGAATCGTACGAATCAATCTGCCGGAAACAGTGTAAATTTTAATTTTGACCTGTGCCGGTGATCTGTTCAATAGATAATATGTAAACCTGGTGACGTCACGCATGGGGTTGGGGAAATTGACTATTTTTTCCAACGAGAGGTCCGAGCAAATTTGAAAATTGAATTCGGCGTATCGATCATTGGGGAAAAGTCCCGCATTGTGAACTGATGCCTTCAAACAGTGTACGCCGGTTTCAAAATTATTAGCTGGCAATGAAATCTGAAATTGGCTGGAATGTTGATCCCCAAATTTCCTGATTTCAAAATATTCATCGTTGAGTAAGTGATCATCGAGAAAAATTCTGACATCTTCATCTTTAAGAGGAATTTGTTCGCTTGTGATGCTGATAAAAATATTTGCTCCGACCGGGATTGGATCGCCGGCAGCTATTTCTTCGTTGACGATTTTATCGTTTACACGAAATTGAATTTTCAGCGGTGTTTTCAGAGAGTCAAAATCACTTAATGCAAACAAGTCAAGGTGATGGTTGATCGCTTCCTCCCAGATTCCCCGCGTATCCGACTGAAATATTTCACCTGTGGGAAGATGAATTTTAAAAATGATTTCTTGGCCTTTGCTGGCGCCTTCGATTGACGCCGTACGCGGATTATCCCCGCTCACGAGAAACAGGTTGAATTTGCCGTCGTTTTTGACGATTGCTTCAGGCGGAAGGTATTTATCGCCTGCCCAGGCAGAGATCCGCGTGCCGGGAGGAGCGGGTAGATTGCGAACATAGACTCTGCCGAAGTAACCCGAAGGTTTAGGGACAGTGAGTTTATAGTATTCCTCCGGATCACTTATCGCGAGAGTGCTTTGTGTTAATTGTTTCTTTGCGGGCAGTGTTTTATTTCTGCTGCTCAACAAAGGACTTTGCGGCTCTTCACCATTTGTCGGAATCCGTGAAAAAATCAGCGTGTCAGGATGGTCCACGTTAATCCAGTAGCCAGCGCCTGGTTTTAATTTGTCCATTGTCCAGAATTGTTGCGGCAGGCTGGCGTCAGCACCATACCAATGATTGTCTTCAAAATGAAGTATTTTTTGCCAATTCCCGCTGGCATTATCCAAAGCCTCTGCCACAGCAATTTCCCTTGCAGACGGGAAACCGATTAAATTCCACCCGGAAAAAAGAGGAATGAGAGTGGCTTTTTCAGTGCCTTGTGCGGAAATAGCCCCTTCGTTGACCGACTGGAGCCAGTAGCCTTGGCCTATCTTTAATTTTTTCAACGTCCAGAATTCAGAAGGAATTTGAGCGTCAGCGCCGATCCAGCGATTATTTTCAAAGGTCATTATTTTCAGCCAATTATTTTTCATCTGCTTGAGCACAGAATCGATTTCGGCATGTTGCGGCACACGAGGCAAAGAGATTAAATTCCATTGCGGTTTTACTTCGATTGACAGATTTGGAATATTAATTTTCAGCGCCGGATCTCCGAAGAGATTGTAAAAATCAATATGATCGGAAAAAAGATCTGCACTGGAAGCAAAAATTGATAATTTCCCCTGCGTGACAACAGATCCCAGAACATTGTCCCGATCTTGCAAAAGAGCCTGATACAAACCGTCTCCCAGATACTTATCGGCGGCGGTGTAGCCAAATCCGCTGGGAGAAATACAGGCAACTGCTCCGCCCATGCTGGAATTGAGAAACTCTTCCGCCAGACAAGAAGCATTTTGCGCGTGTTGGAAATAGCCGTTCATGCAGGACATAGTGACTAAAATGGGCAGTTTATCTCCGTTATTGAGAGAGAGTACATCCGTGCTGTTAAAAATATTTTCCGTTGCCCAGGTAGTCGGTGAACCATGGCCCAGGTAGTTGATTAAAAGACAACCATAATTCACGCCATTAATGATGGCATCTCTCGCCTGATCTTCGGACAGGTAGTTGCGAAGATAAACTCGAAGGACATCAAAGTCAGAAGGAAGATAATTACTAATGAAAGATTCCGACACATCTTCAAAAGGTCCGCCGTTGTCCTGATTATCAGCAACAAAGATCGTTTTTTGTGTCCATCTGCCTGGCGGAGGAGATGCTTCGTAGTTGATGATTTTATTTACAATTAAATCAAGGAAATGGTTGCTGCGTACGGGCAAGCGTCCGATGAACATTTCCGGCAGATTGTCTTCGCCTTGCAAACAAACGTACCAATTGTCAGAAGACGTTTCAGTGTGAATGGTCTGACTCTCAAACAGGTGCGTTGGCATGTAATCCGCGAGGCTGGTTCCGGTATTGTTTCGAAAGTCGTAACTTGCGTCGCCGACAAGCAGCACATAGGTTGGCGCCGGAGGCATCCAATGAAAATAAGCAAACCCGAGGAAATCTTTTATCGCTGCCGGATCCTTGATGCCATAGTTAAATTCATCGTAAATGTCATCAACCCGCACTGTAACGACATTCAACCCTTGATTTTGGCGATGATTTGCCAGCGGCGCGATACTTTGTTCGAAATTCCGGTGAGTAATGATGATATAGTCCGCCTGATTGTTTTCCGAGAGAAGCTGGGAAAAATGGTCCTTTTCAATTAATGCAGGTGTCTTTGTCTGCTGGGGAGACAGCACCAGATAATGTCTGGATTTGACAGAGTCCTGAAATGTCAGCCTTTTCGATGAACCGTAGTCTTCATAACGAAAATTGATGAATTTTCGCATGTTGAGAGAATCAGTGATGTCGTAAACAAGCATTTCATCGGAAGATAAATCTTTAATTTCATAATGATAAGCTCCGGGGATATCCCTCCCCCAAAAACCAAAAAAATTATCGCGGGCATTATGATTGCGCCAGAATTCAACTTTGAACCAATTCAGCAAAATCACATCTGCCGCCGCTTCTGTATCTCCAGGGAGATCAATCATTAGCACATTCCTGCCCTCGCGAAAGTTTTCCTGAAAAATGGTTGCCTGACCTTGTCTCTTTGTTTGACCGTCCCATTTCATTGTCAAAATTTTTTCACCGTTCAGGAAAATATCTGCATGATGGTCGGGATTTGCAGGCATGTAGGTGACTCCCCGAAGTTCAATGGAAAATTTTGCAGGAAGCGAACCAACTTCCACTAAATCATTAAGATAGAATTCGATCTCTTTTTGAGCCGGTGCAGTTAATTTTTCCCAAAACCAGTGGTCTTCTGTTTCGCCATTGGGAATACTTGCATAATAGAGCTCATTCTTTTCGTAATGTTTTTTATAAACTGAGCGTTTAACAATGGGGTAAGTGCTGTCGGGATAGCTGTCAACCGGAACCATTCTTTTACCCCGTTCGCCGCTGACAGTCAGCCAATAAATGTTGTTTTTTGTATATCTGCCTTTTTCGGAGGCGCCGAAAAATTCGATGTAATCTTTTTCGTCAAAACGTCCGTCTTTTTCGCCTGAGATAAAGACAGGCACTTCGACTCCTTTGTTAAAAATGTGGATATTCCGCGGGTCTATTTCAGACAACGGAAGGCCTGCCGATGAAAGCTCGTTGCTGCCGATTCGGTAAATGGCGTCATCATTGATGAATATTTTGTTTGAACTTTTTATGATACGCTCAAACGGTGAGCTTTTCCAGCGGTATGAAGTAGCACGCGGCAATTTTTCTGATGAAGAAAATTTTACAGTGATTATCGCTTTGGTAAAAATTTCGGTTTCTCCGCTTTTCAGATTTTGCCGAACAGGATAAAAACGGATCCTGCCCAGATGTGTTCCCCGAAAATAGATTGATGTATCCAAAACGACCTGTTTAAGAGGATAAAAGGCATGTGATTGCCGGTGTTTATCAGGTGAGTAAATTGTCACAATCTTGTCTGAGGAAATTTTCACATTGCCATTAGGGAAAATTTTTTGACTGATGTCTAATGCTGGGGTTGTCGCGAGATTTATCGAGCCAAGCGAAATCGGATCAGAAAGCTGTACGTGCAGTGTAGCATGTCCCGA
>NATN01000258.1 GCA_002085355.1 Candidatus Zhuqueibacterota bacterium 4484_87
TTCCAGCCCTTTTGCACTGTGCAAAGTCAACAAAGAAACAGCATTGAAAGTCCTGTCCCAATTATCAACACTTGTAATAAGGGCGACGCTCTCCAAATAATGTTCAAGCGTTAATTCGGGATTACTTTTAATGAATTCTTCGATACCGTTAATCAGCTCTTTTATGTTTTCCAGCCTTGTTGCTGCCTCCTCAGTGCCTTCATTTTTGAGTAAAGTCAAAATACCAAGTTCATTGATTAAGGAACTCGCAAGTTCCGCTGGCGACAGTTGTTCCTTCAAATCAATGTATCGCTGCAAAAAAACGCCCAGATTTTTGAGGGTGAGAATTTTTGATTTCTGCAGGGAAGGAATCTCTTCTGCTCGGGACAAGCACTCGATCAAAGGGACATCCTTCTGCGCACTGAACTGCTCAAGCCGTTCTATGGTCGTTTTACCGATTCCACGTACTGGAAAATTGATGATTCTTTTCAAACTAACACTGTCATTGGGATTCACAAGCAATTTAAGGTAGGCAAGAATGTCTTTTATTTCTTTCCTTTCGTAAAATCGAATACCTCCGACAATAACATAATTAATTCCCCGATTGCGAAGGGCGTCTTCAAGAGCGCGCGACTGGGCATTGATTCGAAAAAGCAGTGCAAAATCAGAGAAATTACGGCTATGGTTCTGAATTTCTTCTTCAATTTTTTGTACAACATAATTTGCTTCATCGCGCGAAGTATCCACGACTTTTAGCGTTATTTTTTCCCCGTCTGCTTTCTGTGTCCAGAGTTCTTTTTCCATGCGATGCAGATTATTTCGAATAATGGAATGCGCGGTACGCAAAATATTGGCAGTGGAACGATAATTCTGTTCCAAACGAAAAATCTTGCAATCAGGAAAATCCTGTTCAAAATCCAAAATGTTACGGATTTCCGCACCTCGCCAGCGATAAATCGATTGGTCATCATCGCCTACCACAGAAATATTGCGGTGCTTTTCACCCAGCAATTTAATTAAATTATATTGTACTCTATTCGTGTCTTGATATTCATCAACGAGGATGTATTGAAATAATTTCTGGTAATAAGATAGCACAGAAGGAAATAGGCGGAACAGCTCATGGCTTTTGCCAAGCAAATCTTCAAAATCCATGGCATTGTTTCGCTGTAATTTACTGTTGTATCTGGTGAAAATATCATAAAACACCTGATTTGTCAGTACTTGATTGTGTAACTTGAACTCCTCCAGCGAGATAGAAGAATTTTTAACAAATTTAATATATGATTGAATCTGTTTTGGATTTAAATTCTGCGCACCGATAATTTCCAGTTCATTAATCACTGTTTTTAGGAGCGAAAGCTGATCGGCTTCGTCATAGATGACAAAATTAGGCGTGTAGCCAATTTTTACACAATCTTTTCTTAAAATTCTGGCAAAATTTGAATGGAAAGTGCCTATCCATAAACCGCGTAATTCGCCATGAAGCAATTCGGAAATTCTCTCTCTCATTTCTTTAGCAGCTTTATTGGTAAAGGTCATAGCGAGAATATTGCCCGGATTCACACCTTTTCGCTGAATTAAATAGGCGATTTTATGCGTCAGCACCCTGGTTTTTCCACTGCCTGCGCCTGCTAATATCAAACTTGGGCCTTCTGTATGCTCTACTGCTTTTCTTTGAACTGTGTTCAAACTACGCAGCAATGTTGCTTTTTTGGTGCTATTTCCCATGAAGCCTTTCTTTCCGCTTGACCAACCTTCTGTATTCGTCAAACTTTCTTTTTGCTTTCAAGTGTTCTTTTAATGATTTACTGAAAATGTGAGAGCCGTCTCCTCTGGCAACAAAATAGAGATAGTCAACATTAGCCGGGTGAACAGCCGCGATAATGGACTTAATCCCCGGATTGTTCACCGGCCCTGGCGGCAATCCCGGATACTTATAGGTGTTGTATCTTGAATCTATTCGTAAATCCTTATTCAAAAGCCGCCGTGGTCCATCAGGAATTATGTATTGAATAGTCGGATCTGCCTGAAGCAGCATGTTCTTCTGCAATCGATTTCTGTAAACTGCTGAAATAATGGCGCGTTCCGAATCAACCATCGCCTCGCCTTCAATTAGAGAGGCCAGCGTTAAAATTTGATGCAAAGTCCAACCGCTTTCTTTGATTTCGTTCATCAGGGAGTCCGTCAAATTTTTCATCAATTCGGCGACAACAATTCGGATGACACCGCGCTCATTGATTCCCCAATCAAAATAGTATGTATCAGGATAGAGATAGCCTTCCAAGGATGGACTTTTGATTTTCAGCTCCCTCAAAAACGCCCCGTCGCGTACAAGTTTCATAAATTTTGTCGAGTCGAGTTCCAGCTTTGCCTGTAAAAGAGAAGCTATTTGAAAAGAAGTGTAACCTTCCGGAATCGTGACACGAATGCGAGTTGTTTTCCCTTTGGCAATAATTTTCATTAGTTGATAAGGGGAAAGTCCATGTCGCAGTTGATAAAATCCGGCTTTCAATTTTTGATGCTGTCGAAATAGCTGAACTGCCAACAGGAAATCTTGGTTTTTCTCGATTAAACCATTTCTTTTCAGCGTATCAGCAATGGCGACAGGCGAAGCGCCCCGAACAATTTTTATATTGACTATCTCATCTTTATCATGCGTTGTCGGCAAAAATATCCTGCTGACTTTAATTCCCAAAACAACGAGAATCGCCATCAAAAAAATAGCCAAAATTATAAATATTTTCTTCATCTGCTTTCCTTGTCTTCAAAAGCCAGAAGCCTTCCCGTTCCAACGAAAATCGGGAGCCCCGATGAGCTCGCCGGTTTCCTTATCAAATAAAATTGCCGTAACCTCGGAATGGTAGCCCATCGTTTCTATCGTATGACCTTTTGCCCGCAATTTATCCAGAACATCGAGCGAAAAAAACATTTTTTCAACATAAATCTTATCAGGAAGCCACTGATGATGAATTCTCGGAGCGTTTATTGCCTCCTGAAGCGACATATCGAATACAATAACGTTCAAAATTGTCTGGAGAGTCGAGGTGATAATTTTAGGCCCGCCCATGGCGCCCACTGCCATAAAAAATTTCCCATTTTTCCTGATTATTGTGGGAGACATCGAAGAGAGCATTCTTTTGCCCGGTTCGATTAAATTGGGCGAAAAGGAAACAATTTTATAGATATTTGCATTACCGGATTTGATGGCAAAATCATCCATTTCATTGTTCAATAAAAATCCTGCTCCATCCACGGCTGCCTTTGACCCGTATCCGCTGTTAATAGTGTACGTTACCGCCACCGCCATGCCGTTTTTATCAACGATATTATAATGAGTCGTATGATTCCCTTCAAACTGGAATGGATTTGCTACGGAAAGTTCTGTCGCCGGTACAGCCCGGTCAAAATGAATGTTTTCACTCATTTTTTGAGCGAATTTATCGCTGATTAAAGTGTCTATTGGCACGTTCACAAAATCGGCGTCGCCGAGATAGTGCGCTCTGACAGCATAAACGTTTTTTAATGCTTCCGCCAAAAAGTGCAAATATTGAGAAGAATTCCAACCAAAGCTTTTCAAATCATAATTTTTTAAAATATTCAGCGCTTGAATCAGACAAATTCCGCCAGACGACGGCGGTCCCATAGAAATGATTTCATAATCGTGGAAAAAACCGCGCACCGGAGATCTTTCAATGGCACGATAATCGCGTAAATCGGCCAATGTGATCAGCCCATTATTCTTTTTCATGGCTTGTACGATCAATTCAGCGGTTTTCCCTTCATAAAATCCCTTTGCGCCATGCCTGGCAATTCTTTTCAAAGTTGAATACAAATCCGGCTGACGAAAAATTTCTCCCTCTTTATAAACCTCACCATTCTTTTTGAGAAAACCTCACCATTCTTTTTGAGAAAAACCTTTTGCGTAGAGGGAAATTGGGAAAATACTCTTTTCAAACGCTCCAGATCTCGGTGAAAATGATAACTCACCGGAAATCCCTTTTTAGCATACTTGAGCGCTTAACGGCATTGTCCCATATTTTTTTAATGCCAATGTGAGACCGGCAACCGTGCCGGGCACGCCGCAGGCTGCGTATCCTATCGTACTTTTTCCCGGGATAACTTCGCCGTTTTCGTCGAGGTACATGTCGCGGCTTGCTTTTTGAGGAGCGGTCTCACGAAAATCTATGGTAGTGGCGCGTCCGTCAGGGAAACTGATGACCATGAAACCGCCACCTCCAATATTCCCTGCAGTAGGATAAGTGACAGCTAATGCAAAACCGACAGCTACAGCGGCATCAATAGCATTGCCTCCCTGGGCAAGAATGTCGACGCCGACGTGAGTAGCAATTTTTTCAGAAGTAACAACCATCCCTTGCTTCCCGTGCGCTTCGGAAATATAGCGGGCGTTCGCTTCTGCCAGTGAAAATGAAAAAAGAAAAAGAGTGAAAATCGCTATTCTGTAGATTAGCTTCATCGTGCCATTTCCGTCCTTTGTTTTTTCCAATCAATCAGCTTTTGGTATGAGAGAGTATTAATGATCATATCAGCAGTTGCCCAACCACGGCGTGCAGTTCCTACGCCGAATTTCATAAATTCCAAATCAGTAACTTTGTGAGCATCGGTGTTAACTGATAATAACGTGCCCGTTTCGATGGCCAATCGTACATGCTGATCATTCAGATCCAGACGCCAGGGGTGGCTGTTTATCTCCAGGGCAATATTTTTCTCTTTCGCCTTTTTTATAATTTCGGGAATATCAACCTGATATGCCTCGCGTCTATTGATAAGCCTGCCTGTCGGATGGGCGATTATATCAACATACGGATTGTCCATTGCGGTAAGAATGCGCTCTGTGGCGTTTTTTTGAAAATTTGAGTGAATGGCAGCGACGACAATATCCAATTGTGATAAGATCTCATCCGGGAAATCAAGGCTCCCATCATCCAAAATGTCAACTTCTGATCCACAGAAGACAGTAAAATCCGGTAATTTTTCATTTAAGTTTCTGATTTTTTCCATTTGCAACAATAACCTTTCTGCTGATAAGCCGTTAGCATATCCGGCAGAGCGGGAATGATCACAAACAGCAAGGTACTGATAGCCTAACTTTTTAGCTCCGGCGATTAAATCTTCCAATCTGCCGTGTCCGTCACTATCCACAGTGTGAACGTGTAAATCTCCTTTGATATCGGAAAGTTCTATCAATTCCGGCAATTTATTTTGCGCCGCTGCTTCGACCTCTCCCCTGTCTTCACGCAATTCAGGCGCAATCCATTGCAGCCCAAGCAATTTATAAATTTCAGCTTCAGTTTCACCGCAAATAAATTTATCGCCTTTAAAAAGTCCGTATTCATTAATTTTATAGCCTC
>NATN01000050.1 GCA_002085355.1 Candidatus Zhuqueibacterota bacterium 4484_87
GTGATGAATGTGGCGACTTTGCCTGGAATTTTGAAATTTTCCTTTGCCATGCCTGACATTCATTGGGGCTATGGCTTCCCCATCGGCGGTGTTGCAGCGTTCGACCTGGAGACCGGAGTAATTTCTCCCGGGGGCGTGGGCTATGACATCAATTGCGGCGTACGGCTGCTGAAAACCGGACTAGCCAGGGAAGACATCCAGCATAAAATCAAAAACATTGTCCAGCGCATGTTTAACTTCATCCCCAGCGGCGTGGGCTCGACCGGCAAGCTCAAAGTGACAAATCAGGAACTTGATCAGGTTCTAAAAAAAGGCGCGCTCTGGGCAGTGGAAAATGGTTTTGGCGATGTCTCAGATCTGGAAAAAATTGAAGAAAAAGGGCAAATGGATGGCGCTAATCCCGATGCTGTGAGCGACCGGGCAAAAAAACGTGGGAGACCACAGTTGGGCACGCTGGGCTCCGGAAATCATTTCGTGGAAATTCAGTACGTGGATCAGATTTTCGATGAAAATTTAGCTTCGCGTCTGGGGCTTTTTCAAAATCAAATCACGATCTCTATTCACACCGGATCGCGCGGATTGGGACATCAAGTGTGCGATGATTATATTCGCATCATGATCAAGGCGTCGGAAAAATACTCCATTCATCTCCCTGATCGGCAGTTGTGCTGCGCACCGCTTCAATCACCGGAAGGAAAACAGTATTTTTCCGCTATGGCTGCTGCGGTGAATTTTGCCTTTGCCAATCGACAAATTATTTCCCATTGGGTGCAGGAAGCATTCATGCGTGCACTGGGAATGAGCCCCTCAGACGTGAAATTAAGTGTTGTCTACGAGGTCGCACACAACATCGCCAAAATGGAAACGCACATTGTGGACGGAAAATCCGTCAAATGCTGCGTGCATCGCAAAGGCGCGACTCGTGCTTTTGGACCTGGCAATGCAGCGCTACCGGAAATTTATCGCGACATTGGACAGCCCGTGCTCATCCCCGGCGACATGGGGCGCTATTCCTATGTACTCGTAGGGACTGACAAAGCGATGGAGCAAACTTTTGGCTCCACCTGCCACGGCGCAGGCAGACTTTTGAGCCGAAAAAAATCAAAACAACAAGCGCGCGGCAGATCCATCAGAAACGAACTGGAACAAAAGGGAATTTTTTCCATGGCAGCAAGTCGGGCGACAATGGATGAGGAAATGCCTGAGGCGTACAAAGATGTCTCTGATGTTGTCGAGGCGGTAGTCGGCGCCGGAATTTCTAGAAAAGTAGCGCGATTGAAACCATTGGGCGTGATAAAAGGTTAGTTTATTGTAATAAAGCTTTAAGATTTTTTTTGTCATAAAAAAAAACGACTTTGCAAAATTTCGTGTTTTGGCAGTTAACTGTATAGTACAACCTATAAACTTTTAGGATCAAATTCCATATTTTAAGGTCAAACCCGTGGATATAGAACAGGCAAAAGAACAAATTTCACAACTACGGAAACAAATCAACTATCACAATTACCGTTATTACATTTTAGATGAACCGGAAATTTCCGATGCGGAATATGACCGACTAATGCGTAAATTGCAGGCGTTAGAAAATCAATTTCCGGAACTGATCACTCCTGATTCTCCGACTCAGCGAGTGGGCGCTGCGCCATTAGAGGCATTCGAGTCCTACACTCATGCCACGCCCATGCTCAGCCTGGACAATGGTTTTGACGAAGGTGAAATCAGGGAATTTGACGCACGATTGCGAAAAATGCTGCCTCCGAACGAACAAGTCCAATACGTCGCCGAACCGAAATTTGACGGTCTGGCAGTCGAACTGGTTTACGAGAACGGTGTGCTAACGGTCGGTGCCACGCGAGGAGACGGAGTTGTCGGAGAAAATGTCACGCAAAATATTAAAACAATCAAGTCTGTGCCGCTACGTCTGATCGATCGCGAAATCCCGCCACCGGAGAGATTGGAGGTCCGCGGCGAAGTTGTGATTCCCATCAAAGATTTTGAAAAATTGAATCTTCGGAGGGAAAAATCCGGGGAGCCGCTGTTTGCCAATCCACGCAACGCCGCTGCCGGATCCCTGCGGCAGTTAGATCCAAAAGTTACGGCGAGCAGGCCTCTGGACATTTTTTTTCACAGCAGCGGTCAGGTCACGGGCTACACTTTTCGCACGCACTGGGAATTTTTGGACACCATTACCAAATGGGGGCTCAAAGTTTCACCATTGAAACGGTTGTGCCGATCAATAGATGAGACTTTTGCCTTTTATTCCGAACTCATGAAAATGCGAGAAAATTTGCCCTACGAAATCGACGGGATGGTCATCAAAGTGAACGATATGGCGCAACGGGCAACCATCGGAGAAAAAACCCGCAGCCCTCGCTGGGCAATTGCCTATAAGTTTCCCGCTCGACAAGAAATCACGCAAATCATCGACATCATTGCTCAGGTGGGCAGAACTGGCACGCTTACGCCGGTCGCAATCATGAAACCGGTTCGCATTGGCGGAGTCGAGGTTAGCCGGGCGACTCTTCACAATCAGGACGAAATCGATCGCAAAGATATTCGTATCGGCGACTGGGTAGTCGTTCAGCGCGCCGGGGACGTCATTCCGGAAGTAGTGAAAGTTATCGAGAGTCGTCGTACCGGAAACGAAAAAAAATATCAGCTTCCGAACAAATGCCCTGTATGCGGCAGTCACGTGGTTCGGCTGCCGGACGAGGTTGCCCATCGCTGTCAAAACATGTCGTGTCCGGCGCAACTCAAACAGCAGATTAAACATTTCGCCAGCCGTAATGCCATGGACATTGAAGGGATTGGCAATAAATTAGTTGATCAATTGGTCGATTCCGGGTTGGTGAAAAACGCAGCGGATCTATATTTTTTATCAAAAAACCAATGGGCAAATCTGGATCGATTAGCTGAAAAATCTGCCAGTAACATTATTGATGCATTGGAAAAAAGCAAACGCGTACCGTTGGAGCGTTTCATTTTCGCACTGGGAATACGTTTTGTTGGTGAACATTCCGCTAAACTGCTCGCTCAGCATTTTCGATCGTTGGAAAATTTGAAAAAGGCAACATACGAAGATTTGCTTGAAATTCATGAAATCGGACCGCAAAGCGCGCGTAGCATTGTTGAGTTTTTCGCTGAACCCAAAAATCTTCAAACAATTGAGCGATTACTGGAAGCTGGCGTAACAATCGAAAAAGGAAAAGAAGCTGACGCCGGTGAAAAGCCGCTCGCTGGCAAAACCTTTGTTTTCACCGGAGCGTTGGAAAATTTCAGCCGCAACGAAGCTGAAAAATTAGTGGAATCTTTGGGAGGCAGAGCAACTTCCTCGGTCAGCAAAAACACCAGCTATGTCGTAGTAGGAAAAGACCCGGGCTCCAAAGCGGAAAAAGCCAGGCAATTAGGCGTGACAATGCTTAGCGAAGATGAATTCCTGAAGATTGTCAACCGATAATTAGTGACCGAAAAGCTGCGGCAATTAGATACAGGAAAATCGAAATTCTATGGGTGATTTATTAGCTGTAGTGCAACCAATCCTCTTATATTTTTTTAACACCTTGGCCTTGACGATAAAAATTCTGGTCGGCTCATTTATGCCGATTATTTTCGCCTGTATCATCCTGAATTTTCTCGCAAAGGAACAGATTCACCGGCTCTTTCAGATAGGCGGCTGGAACGCAGTAGTGGCAACGTCATGGATCGGCACACCGGTGCATGAATTAAGCCACTATCTCGCTGCAGTAATCACCAATCACAAGGTCACAGATCTCAAGCTCTTTGTCCCGGATAAGCGGACAGGGCAATTGGGCTATATGAATCATCGCTTTCAAAACGACAGTTTTTACCAGGCGACAATCGGCAATGCTCTCATTTCTATTGCACCATTTTTCGGAGGTTCGTTGGCAATCTATTTGTTAACCAACTTTCTTTTTCCCGATTTTTCTCTATTCTCCGAAGCTGTGCCTAAAATTCAGTTTTTCTCTCTCGACAAAATCGCTGCCCCAAAGAATCTCTCTGTTTTTTTTCAATCTCATGTCGATTTTTTTCGCTATCTCGCGCATACTTTTTTTTCGCACGAAATGGTGCGTAGTTGGAAACTTTATGTTTTTCTTTTCATTATGTTCAGCATAGCAAATAATTTGGCGCCATCTCGTTCGGATTTCAATAACTTCTGGGCTCCGCTGGCATTTTTCCTTTTCGGAGTCTTTCTGCTCAACCTGGCGATTTACCCGCTGCTCAAACATCCGGAACAACTGATGAACGCGCTTTCCGGTCTTTTGTTGCTTTTCATGCCCATTCTCTATCTGGCAATTTTTGTCAGTGCTCTTTATCTGCTCATCACTTACATCGTCTTTGGTATTTTCAGTCTTTTTCGGCTCGTCTAATCAAATAATTCATGCATTACATCAGCAGTGCGTTGAATATCATCACTGTCAACAGCCAGACTCGTCACAGCGCGCACCAACGTTTTCCCAAACGGGACCAATAAGATGTCTTTTTTGCTCATTTCTTCAACCACTTCTTCTGCGGTTAATCCGGCATTTTCTACGTCAAAAACAACGATATTCGTTTCCACATGTTCGGGCTCCACGTCAAAATCAGGAATTTTTGAGATTTCGTGCGCCAGCTTTTTGGCGTTGGCGTGATCCTCTGCCAACCGTTCAATATTATGATCAAGGGCATAAAGCGCCGCTGCTGCTAAAATTCCCACTTGCCGCATTCCGCCGCCCAACATTTTTCGATATCGATGCGCCTTTTCGATGAATGATTTTTCTCCGACAAGAATAGAGCCAATCGGCGCACCAAGCCCCTTGGAAAAACAAAACATCACCGAATCAAAATAACGGGCGTAATCCTTGGGCTCAACTCCCGTAGCCACACAAGCGTTGAATAATCTGGCGCCGTCGAGGTGCATGAGAACCTCATGTTTCCTGGCTATTTTTGAAATCTCCTTGATTTTATCCAGCGGGTAAATGGCACCACTGCCTCGATTGTGGGTGTTTTCAAGAACAAGGAGTCTTGTTTGCGGAATGTGCACATTGGGTTGACGAATGGCATTTTCGATCTGTTTGGGCTCGAGAATCCCGCGCGTCCCGGGAATCGGATTAATCTGCACGCCTGCCAGCGCTGCCGCGCCACCGACTTCGTAATTGAAAGTGTGAGATTCCCGTTCAACAATAATTTCATCGCCTGGCACAGTATGCGTCATAATCGCAAGTAAATTCCCCATTGTGCCGGACGGGACAAAAAGAGCGGCTTCTTTGTGGAGCAGGTTAGCAACGCGCTCTTGCAACAAATTCATGGTCGGATCGTCGCCAAAAACATCATCGCCAACCTCTGCCGCGGCCATTACACGGCGCATTTCTTCAGATGGTTTCGTAACGGTATCACTCCGCAAATCTACTATCCTATTCATTCATCTCCTCCATCTTTTTTTATTTAGCCGCCGGGTACGAGCCTAAAATTTTAATGAACTCGGTAATCTCCTTCAGATGCTCAATGGCATTTTGACAATTTTTCTCTTCCATATTTCCGGAAAAATCCAGATAGAAAAGATATTGCCACGGCTTTCCCCGCAGCGGACGAGATTCAATTTTTAACAAATTAATGTCGCGCAGAAAAAAGACACTGATGCTTTTAAAAAGCGCGCCGGGAATATGACGCGTGGAAAACACAATGGAGGTTTTATTGGGTTCACCAAAGCTAATTTTTTTGGAAGAAATGATCAAAAAGCGAGTGTAATTTTCCTGAAAATCTCCAATCTCTTTTTTCAAGATGCGCATCCCATAATCTTGCGCAGCAAATTCGCTGGCAATTGCTCCGGTGTTTTTCAGATTTTTCTCGGCGATCAATTTGACGCTGCCCGCGGTATCGTACGACGGGACAAATTCAATTTGCGGATTTGTGCGAATTAAATTCCGACACTGGTCCAATGCCGCCGGATGGGAATAAATTTTCTGTAATTGTTCAAATTGGACATCTTTCGGGGTGATCAGATGCAAAGAAATACGCAAATTCACCTCACCGACAATTTGAATACCGTCTTCTACCAATAAATCATAATTGCGGTGAATGCTGCCGGATGTCGTATTTTCAATGGGAATAATTCCCAACTCCGGCTTGCCTCTCCTCACTGCCTCAAAAACATCTTCAAACGATGGCATAGGATGACAAACAGTTCCCTCACCTAAAAAATTTTTTGCCGCTATTTCACTAAAAGCGTAATGCTCGCCCTGAAATGCAATTTCGTACTTCTGATTCAATTTAGTCCTTTCAAGCTTTCTGTCGAACGACTACCTTTTCCCCAAAATTTTTATCAAATGTCTTAACCCAAAAACATAAAAAAACGCCCCAAATTTTTCATTGACGAAAAAAGGGGCGTTTATGTCAACTTTGAATTACTGATTAAGTTTAAACCATTGCAAGGCGATCAAGGTTTTCGCATCGTTAATTTCTCCGTTTTGCATCATTGCAAAAGCTTTTTCAAAGGAGATTTCAACCACGCGAATATCCTCGCCCTCTGAAATCACACCGCCTCCTGCAGATGTGTGTTGCGTCGGGGAGATTTCCCCGTAAAAAAGATAAATAATTTCATTGCTTGCCCCCGGAGAGGGATAAAAATGAAAAATCGGTCGCAAATTACGAACGGAATATCCGATCTCTTCCTGAATTTCGCGGATAATCGTATGTTCGGGCGTCTGGTGAGCTTCTATTGTGCCGGCAACAATTTCTAAAATCCATGCCCCTTCCGGTTCTTTTGTATAAACCGGATAACGAAATTGCTCTACAAACAGGAATGTCCGTTTCGCCGGATTCACAATAATTGCTGCAACCGAATCGCCCCTGTCAACATTTAGTCGAATGAGCTCTTTTGTTAACGAACCATCAAACTTTTCATGCTGAATAACGGAACGGTCCACCCGGACAAAATCGTCCAGCAACCGTTCCTTATTTTTTACAATCACTTTCATTTAGCGAATCGCTTTATAGTCCAAAAACAGCGAATAACACGATATCTGAAAAAGGAAATGATACACTCCCAGCGCAGCGGAAAAAACCGTCACCTGCGCGATACCGTGCATATACCCGACAAGCCAACTGGCAAAAAAGAACACCGCTGACGCGATGAAGCTAATCAGCATCATTGAATAATAGAAAACATTGCTTTTTTTGCCGGGATCGGGAATGCTTTGTTTTCTCCAAAGAAAAGCCGAACGCGCAATATCATCGGGCACACGGCCATTTACGATGTAAAATTCTTTGATCTGATTCATTGCTTCGGCGCTGCTCCACCATGCTTGTCGCAGCCGAATCATGTGCATAAAATATATCCAGCCGATGATATTTAAAAATATCGCCAAACCGACTAAAAACGAACCTTTGATTCCGGTGAGTTCTGTCAGATCCATATCCAAAACCCGGGCGCCGACAAAAGAAACAACCGCGCCGGTAATGAGCAAAAAGAAATTAATCATCGAATGCCTGTCATCCATCGCCTGCCTCGCAGCCTCCCGGATGTAGTCGAATTCTTTTTGCATAATCGAGGAAAATTCAAACGTATTTTCCTGAAGTCTGGGATTTTTGAGTTTTTTGATCTGATAAACTCTGGATGCTGTCATTTTGCGATAAGCAAAATAAGTGATGAAAATAAACGCTTGTATTACAATTAATAAAATGACCATGGCCTGTTGATGATACTCAGGCCGATACAGGAACGCCGTAAAAAGTAAAATCACATTGACGGCGATGACGATGGCGATAAAAATCGCGCGCTTAAATGGGCTGTCCATCGTACCAATCATACTACACTCCTTCACATTGATTGAAATCGATTAATTGAAATAACTTGTGCATGTGAGCAGGAGCGGTGTGTCGCAATGGTAAAAAAACTCCGGGATCGCAATGATTTTTTTCGATAAAAAGTCCTCCGTCTTTTGGGTTAAAATTTTTTGTACCTCTCTTTGCGAAACGACTTGCTCAATTGCCGCTGACAAATTGTTTGACAAAATACTTTGGCGTCAAATACTCGCCGGTAGCGCGTTTGATCATTTCATTCCAAACGTAGCGGTTACCCGGCTGAAACACGTTTTTCTTGAGATATTTCCCGATTTCCTTTTCGCCGACGTAAGCAATGGTTTTGACCGATTTAGTGTGCAAAACCTGTGCTGCGATGTAATAATGCAACTGGGAAGCCAATAGTTCGCCGAGCATGTAATTGTGATAATAAACCGGGGCAATAGTGAAATGGATTTTAGCCGCCCAGTCCGGGGCATTTCGATGGGGCGGACGCTTGATCATTTGGTACTTTTCTGCTAAATCCCACCACAATATGTTCAAATCCTGGTTCGGATTCTCGTACAAAGCCCGCTCAAAACGAAACATCACCTGACACCAGCGGGCAAAAATGAGCTGCTTCAACGCCAGACTTTTATTCACGACATCAGCGATTTGATCCCGCTCTTCATTCGGCAGGTCAATCATTTTTTGCAGCCAATAACCATTGCGCGACAATCGTCCAAACATCATAGCAATGGCTTCAGTCGTGAAACTGTGCGCCGGCTCCCGCAAAAGAAACGGCAAATCCCGATCGATGTATTTGTCATACACCGCGTGCCCTAATTCGTGCAAAATTGTCTCCATCCACTGCTCATTATTTTGCAAATTTGTTAACACGCGCACATCGCCGCTGCGATCAATATCTGTGCAAAAAGCGTGAGGGTTTTTACCCTCTTTTTCGTACAAATCGCTGCGTTTCAAAATATCGTCCACTTCCAGATTTATTGAATCGTAAAAGTCCCGCGCCAGTTTTTTCACATCCTGATTCGCGTAATATTTATCCAGATCAACATCGTACACCAGCGGGCCTTCCTGAAAAAACGGATCATGGTAATGCCAGGGCATGAGACCGTCAACGCCAATGCCGTAATACTCCGCCAAAATGCTATCCAGTTCAGCTTTCATTTTTTTGAACGGTTCGCGCGTCAACTCATCCAATTCATCAAAAATTTTTGTAAGCTCATCTATATTTTGTTCGCCAAGAGTCAACGACATCACGTAATAATTATCAAATCCCAATTCCCGTGCAGCCGTATTTCTCAACTTCACCAATTTGATCAAATCGTCAGCTACTTGCTGTCCTACCTGTTTGCTTGCCATCCAGGCGGCGCGCCGTTTTCTGGAATCTGTCTCTTTTTTCAAAATTTGACTAATTTCATTATCAGTAATTTTCTTCCCGTCCATCGTGGCACGAAAAACGCTGAACTTATTTTCCACTTCGCTGCTTTTTTTAACCATCATCTCCAGCAGCTCAGGACTTATCTGATTTTCCAAATAAGTATTATACAATATCTCCAACTGTCGTTTTTTCAGTTCATTTTTGATTTTACCGGACTGTCTGATTTCTTTGATCAAAGAAAATTCGGTAGAATCTGTATAAATTTTCCGATAAATGAGTTCCAACTCCGCGTAGCGGTCGTAGTCCTCTTTTTTCCCGGAAATAGCTGCGTTCCAGTAAACAGAATTCATCTCCGTAGTGAGAGGCTGAATGACCTTAAGATGCTTTTCCAAAAATTCATCGAATTTTTTCTCCATGGGATTCCTTCCACATCCAAAAATAAAACTAATTGCGATTATCAAAACCAGAAAATTCCCCATGTATTTCATACGACCTCCCAGGTAATAATTCTTTGGTAACTTCCCAATAAATAATAAGAAATATTCTCGTTAAATTCAAGTCTTTTTTGATAATTGTACACATTATTCACTTTAGTTTTGGCAGTTTTCACATCCTTCGCTTAAAAACCAGTGCCCCTCAGTGCCAGATGTTTCTTTCTGTTAAATTGTAGTGAATTTTCAAATATTTTTCCAATTAAAAAATTTCTGTTGATTTTTTAGAAATAGATTAGTATTTTTCACATGAAAGAATAAATGAAACTTTTAATCCAATCAAAAAATCCATGCCAAAACCATCCATGCCTCACTCTTTCTCTCAACTCATTTGCCTGTCTCCAATAGAAAATAGCTTTTTAATTTTTCAGCTCAATTTTACCCCTGCATCCTGCCAACTGAGTAAAGGAAACAACAATAATGTTCTGTTAAAAACATCACCCCTTTTCCATAATTGAAAAACAGGAGGTTTTAATGAAAAAATTTCTGACTTCTTTTTTAATTGTCTTGCTGCTGATCAGTCCATTGGCGGCAAAAAAATCCCCTAAAGGTCTTATCTCTTCAAAAATCGTTTCCGGACTCAAATTTCGCAGTATCGGGCCTGCTTTTGCCTCCGGCCGAATCGCGGACTTTGCAGTCAATCCGCGCAATCACAGCGAATGGTACGTGGCTGTCGCGTCCGGCAACATCTGGAAGACAGAAAACAATGGCACGACTTTCAAACCGATTTTTGAACATTACGGTGCATATTCCATCGGCTGCCTGGCGATTGATCCTAACAATCCCAATGTCGTCTGGGCAGGAACAGGCGAAAATAACAGCCAGCGCGCTTTGGGATACGGCGACGGTGTTTATAAAACCGAAAACGGTGGAAAATCATGGAAAAATATGGGGCTGAAAAGCTCACGGCAAATCGGTAAGATTCTCATCGATCCGAGAAATTCTGACGTTGTTTACGTTGCTGCCGAAGGCTCTGTCTGGGGGCCTGGTGGAGAACGAGGTCTTTACAAAACCGAAGATGGAGGAAAAACCTGGAAGGCGATTCTTACGATAAGCAAAAACACCGGAGTATCAGACCTGGCGATGGACCCGCGCGACCCGGATGTCATCTACGCCGCTTCTCATCAGCGAAGACGCCACGTTTTCACAAAAATTGACGGAGGACCTGAAAGCAAAATTTACAAAACCACCGACGGCGGAAAAACGTGGCAACAACTCAAATCAGGTCTTCCCAGCGGGCACGTTGGCGCGATTGGTTTAGCTGTCTCACCGGTCAATCCGGACTATGTTTATGCCATTATCGAAGCGGCAGGAAATTCCGGTGGATTTTTCCGAATTGCCCAGTACACATTGGACGGCGGAAAAACGTGGAAAGCGCTGGGAAACCGCTACCGTCACGTTGACGACCATGCGCTCTGGATCGACCCGGAGGATACGCGACATTTAATCATTGGCGGCGACGGCGGAATTTATGAGACTTTTGATCTTGGAAAAAATTGGCTTTTCAAATCAAATTTACCGGTTACGCAATTTTATCGCGTGGCAGTGGACAACGAGAAACCCTTCTATTTCGTTTACGGCGGTACGCAAGACAACAACAGCATGGGCGGCCCTTCGCGAACGACATCGTCCTTTGGTATTGTGAGTGACGACTGGTTTGTCACTAACGGCGGCGATGGATTCTGGTCTGCCATTGATCCGAAAGATCCGAATATCGTTTACGCTGAATCGCAATACGGTGGTATGGTTCGCTATGACAAGCGCAGCGGCGAATCCATCAGTATCAAACCGCAGCCCCGAAAAGACGAATACACATATCGCTGGAATTGGAATACACCGCTCTTTGTCAGCCCGCACTCACACACACGAATTTACTGTGCTGCCAACAAAGTCTTTCGCAGCGATGACCGCGGGAATACCTGGCAGGTGATCAGCGATGATTTGACACGACAAATCGACCGCAACAAGCTGCCAGTAATGGGCAGATACTGGAGCGTGGACGCTGTTGCGAAAAATGTGTCAACATCGCTATACGGGACAATAGTTTCGCTGGCAGAGTCGCCGATACAGGAAGATTTGCTTTTTGCGGGAACCGACGATGGGCTGATTCAAGTTACTGAAGACGGAGGAAAAACCTGGCGTAAAATCGGAAAATTTCCAAATGTGCCGGACACGACCTATGTCAGTGATATTTTGCCATCAAACTTTGATGCCAACATTGTTTATGCATCTTTTGATAATCGAAAACGAGACGATTTCACGCCTTACATTTTGAAAAGTACGGATAAAGGCAAAACCTGGAAATCCATTGCTTCCAATCTTCCCAAGAACGGTACGGTGCATACCATTCAACAGGACTTTATCAACCCTAATCTTTTATTTGTTGGCACAGAATTCGGTTTCTTTTTCTCAATTGATGCCGGAAAAAATTGGACTCAATTGAAATCCGGGTTACCGACAATTGCTGTCAGAGATATCGCGATCCAGGAAAGGGAAAACGACATTGTTTTGGCAACTTTTGGCAGAGGATTTTACATTCTGGATGACTATTCGCCGTTGCGATTGCTGTCAAAAAAGATTCTTGACAAAAATGCACACATTTTCCCCATAAAGGATGCGTTGATGTTCGTATCAAGCCGCGGGAAAACAAATCAGGGATCTACATATTTTGCAGCTCCAAATCCTCGAGTGGGAGCTGTTTTCACTTATTATCTCAAAAAATCGCCGAAAACCTTGAAACAAAAAAGGCAGGAAAAAGAACGCAAACTATTCAAAGAAAAGAAATTCATTCCTTACCCCAGTTGGGATGAATTACGAGCTGAGGATAATGAGGAACGGCCTTATCTCCTGTTCACCGTATTTGATAACGACGGAAATATCATTCGGAAAATTCCCACTTCTGCAAAAAGCGGAATCAATCGCGTGGTTTGGGATTTTCGCTATCAAGATCCAAGTCCGGTTTCTTTGAAGGGCCCAAAATACAATCCGCTTTCAACTGGAAGGAGCGGGCTTCTCGCCGCGCCCGGCCAGTACAAAGTATCACTATCCATCAGCGTCAACGGAAAATTAACGGAATTGGTACCACCTCAAAATTTCAAAACCGTTGCCTTGGATAACACAACTCTTCCGGCAAAAGACCGCATGGATCTGGTTGCCTTTGGTACAAAAGCGGCGGAGTTGTATCGCATTGTCCAGGGGACGATCAGCGCTACGCAGGAATTAGCCGAAAGAATCGAGTACATCAAACAGGCTATTCACAACACACCGGTGCCGGATGCTCAGCACATGGCTGAAGCTAGAGCGCTAAAGGCGTCCGTGGATTCACTGTTGATTAAATTCACCGGCGACAGAACAATCAGCCGCCGCAGTGAAAATCCGCCAACTTCTCTCTCCAGCAGATTGTGGACAATGGCATATAGGCATCGGCGTTCCACTTCGGATATCACAACAACGGAAAAGGATGCGTATAAAATTATCAAAGAAGAATTTACGCCATTGTATCAAAAAGTGAAAGAAATCTATGAAATTAGCCTGCCTGCATTAGAGAAAAAGCTGGAAAAGATTAAGGCGCCCTGGACGCCAGGAAGACTGCCGGTTTGGGGTGAGAAGTGAGCCACAGCCACGTTAATCTAAAATAAAGATAACTGCACCGAATTTAAAAAGAATGCCTTTCGCAGCGACGCAAAAGGCATTCTTTTTATTTAAGAGGACAGCAAAAGTCACTATTTCATCAAAACCAACCTGCGAGTGCCTACTTCATGTTTTCCGGAGATTCCAGTAAATGTCGCCCGTAAAATATACAGCCCACTGGAAATAATGGTACCATATTCATCCCTGCCATTCCAAATAAAATAGTGGGTTCCTTCCTGGACATTGCCAGCATTGAGATTTTTTATTAATTGGCCGTTTATATTGTAAATCTTCACACAAAGATCGCCCGGCTCATGCAGATCAATAGCGATTTTAGTTTCCATATTAAACGGATTAGGATAGGGTGAAGCGAGCATAAATTTTTCCGGAATAATTCGTTCAGCAACTAACCCTTTCTCCTTATTATTTGTATTTGCTGCCGCCACTCCCACTGATTGAGATGCAACTTCAATGGCGGAAATTTTGGGACTGTCTTTGATTTTAATGAATTGAATATCTAAAACACCATCTGTGACCTGCACCAGAAATGTTCGCTCCATCGCCTCGTAATTGCCCACCTCATCAAAAATATCAAGATCATTCAAAACGAGCTTTCCTTCAATTTTTACGTCAAAGACTCGCTTATCCGGAATGGCGTAAAAGATCTCCGCAAAATAGAGCTTGACTCGATATTGCCCGTCCGTAGGCACGGTAAAACGATAGCTTGCCATGCGATATCTTTCCGATTGAAAAAGTTTATCATCTGTGGTGTTGGCAATGGACTTGGAAGTGGCAAATGTTCTTCCGCCAACATAACCCCAGGAACCTGCTGTATATTCCTTGTCTGCCTGCCAGGTCTTGCCATTACCTGTGTATTGAGGCCCGCCAGCGTTCACCCGAAC
>NATN01000051.1 GCA_002085355.1 Candidatus Zhuqueibacterota bacterium 4484_87
AGCGGTAATCGGATCTCTTTGATTTGCGGTAATAATGAATGCATAAGGCGCTTCGGTTTTTCCTTTTTCGATTCCCCGCAAATTCATTTGATAAAATCCGCGCAAAATTCCTTCGCGATATTTCGCTGATGTTTCCAGAAAAGCATAAGTGGCAATGATTTCGTAATCGATGATGTCGCGCAAACGCCACCAGCCACCGCGCCAGGGATTGGGGAAATTGATCTGTTGCCTGTATTCTGCCAGGCCCTTTCTGCCGCCGGAAAGTTCGTTCTCTTCGATAAAAATTGGTGTTGCCACGCGGCAGCTTGCCAGTTCTGTAAGCAGGCTGACGATATTTTTCCACGCCGCAGTACGCGTGCCGCCGGGCCAATAAGAGTCAAACGCCCAGGTATCGATGACGCCGGATTTTCCATTTTCTTCCAGCCGGAAAGACATATTCGAGCCATAGAGTGCTTCCAGACGCAGCAATAGGGGCGACAGGTGCGGACTCATCGGGTCTTCGTAAGGCGGAACAAACATGCGCGGGCCCGTGCTTCCCATCTGGTGTTCATCAAGATGCACTTGCGGGAACCATTCCTGACTCATGACTTTGTTGATTAATTTTGACTCTTTCATATTGAGCATGTAGAAATCGCGATTAGTGTCGTGTCCTACGTAACGGTGGTAGAGCCAGGGCATTCTGCCACCTTCGTATTCCGTGCCCACCCATTTTCTGTACCAGTCGGTGACCATAAGTTGTCCGTCCGGATTAGCCGAAGGCATTAGAATAAGAACGACATTATCCAGATAAAATTTAGCCTGTTCGTCATTCCGAGTAGCAAGCTCGTAAGCAATTTCCATGGACATCTGGCTGGCGCCGATTTCTGTAGAGTGAATATTACAGGTGATAAATGCGGTCACTTTTCCGTTTTGGATTAAATTTTCCGCTTGCTGTTGCGTTAAAAGTTCAGGATGCGCCAGTTGATAATTTTGCTTTTTGATATTTCCCAGATTGCGAATATTTTTTTTCGAAGAGATAACGGCGATAATCATGTCATTGCCGTCTGTAGTTTTGCCAAGATTGAAAACTTCAATGCGAGGTGAATTTTTTGCAAGCAAAGACAAATATTCAGAGATTTGATGATAATTAGCTAATTTCCTGTCTGCGCCAAGAGGAAATCCCAGGAAATTGTCAGGAGACTGAATTTGTGCCTGAAGAGAGAGAGAAACAATAAAAAGAAACAGCGCTAAAAACTTCACCCGTTTTATCATCTGTCCTCCAGAAAATGAAAGTTTTCGCTTTGATTTGAGATATTTTTTTGCTATTTTTGCATTAATTTTAATATAGGAATTTTCTTTTAGAATGCAAGGAAAAAATTTTGATTTGATGGTTTTTTATTGGGAAAAAAGTTTCATAATGGTGATTCTCTGCTTTGTTAAGTGTACTGCACCTTTAAGGTGCAGCACACTTTGGAAAGGAATTTTGAGGGAATTTTTTATTGATGTCTATTAATCAGAAAGCTGTAGTTGTTCTCGGATTCGGCTTGATGGCGATTTCCGTGGCGTCCGTTCTCATTAAAATCTGTGCTGCGCCGGCGTTGGTCATTGCAGTCTATCGGCTCGGTTTTGCGTCGATTTTTTACCTCACGATTAACAGAATATCGCGCAAGCCTTTGATTCGAAATCTTGATTCGGGACAAATAAAGATAATTCTGATTTCAGCAGTTTTTTTGACAATTCATTTCGCGACCTGGATCACGTCGCTGAAATTTACTTCTGTCGCCAGTTCTGTGGTGCTGGTGCAAAGCTCACCAATTTTTGTCGCCATTGGAAGTATCATTTTTTTGAAAGAAAAACCGAATGGTTTGATGATTCTGGGAATTGTCTTTGCCCTGGTCGGCAGTGTGATCATTAGTGTGCACGATTTTTCTCTTGATGAAAATTCGCTCACTGGAAATTTGCTTGCCATTGGCGGCGCCATCGGCGCCGCTGGTTATCTGCTTTCCGGAAGGCATTTGAGAAAAAATCTGGATACTTTTCAGTACGTTGCAGTTTTGTATTCCATTACGACAATCTTTTTGCTCGTTCTGGCCTTTGGCAATGGGGCAGATCTCATTCATTACGATTGGCGTATCTTTGCTTTGTTTGCCGCAATTGCATTTTTCCCGCAGGTGATCGGACACACGTCTTTTAACTGGGCGTTGGCGTTTTTTAGCGCTACAGCAGTGTCCATTGTTGCTCTTGGCGAACCCATCGGTGCGACAATCCTGGCGTACTTTTTTCTTGGTGAAAAGTTGACGCTGGTGAAAATGCTCGGCGGGATTGTAATTTTGATAGGGGTGACGATGGCAATTCTTTCAGAAGGGCGGGCGACTTCAAAGTTGAAAATAAAAAACCAGGCCTCTTGAAGAAACCTGGTTTTTTTAATAATCATGCGGTTTTTCAATTTCTATGTTATTTTTTAGGCAGCGGCTTCATCACAATCAATGTTTTACCTGCCAAAAGAATCTTTATCTTTTTGATTTTCTCGCGGCTGAAATTTTGTTGATCAAGCCCCTTCCAAAAATCTTCCACCAATTTAGCATCTTCCGAGTTCGGCGCAGTCATTCCCACGCTTCGCCAGAAATCCGATGGCAGCATGAGTTTGAATTGCACCGATTTCCCGGGTTTAATCGCTGACGCAGAAGGATATTTATCAACCTGGGGCTTGCGCAGCACAAATTCTTTATCATCAGGCGTATAAATATAAAATTGGTCTGTTTGATAATTTATTTCTATCGGCTGTTTCGTTTCGTTGGTGACTTTGATGACAAGGTCATTTCTATCCATTTCTCCGTAGGCATAAAACTTGGAATCCATGGTCTGACTGCCGGTGTAAGATGCTCCGTAATTCTGCGAATAGGATGTGATTTTGAATTTTGCTTCATCTTCGGGGTTCATTTTGACGCCAAAGAAGTCATTCATTGCATGTGGCGCTGCGCAACTTAACAACCATAAAATAGCTGCACTGATAATTAAATTAATTTTCTTGTTTTGCATAAGTTTTCCCTTTGTTTAATTTTGAGAAATTTCCCGAAAAATTG
Source organism: Candidatus Zhuqueibacterota bacterium 4484_87 (assembly GCA_002085355.1). Lineage (GTDB taxonomy): Bacteria > Zhuqueibacterota > Zhuqueibacteria > Thermofontimicrobiales > Thermofontimicrobiaceae > 4484-87. The sequence continues at coordinate 3,063 of NATN01000051.1, forward strand.
GAAATTCTTTCCCTTTGATTAAATAGCGGTACTCCGGATAATGAGACAAACCGTAAAAACTTTGCGGTTCAAAAATTTGGACGATTTGTATTGCCCGTTCGTTCGTCGTAGGAATGCGAATGCTGCCTGCCGGAATCTCCTTTTGGGTGCGAATAAATTTCCCCGCCGGAATGATCGTATCGCGACTTTCGTAATGCAGTGTGTCGGTTCCTGTGATTCGGAATATTTCCACTACCATTTTTTCCTTTTTATCAAATTTCGCGAACGGGAAATTGTGACTATCCAATAATTCAATAATTTGTTGGGTTGGATTAATGATGATGTACGCATTCGGTCGGGAGACCGTGAGCAATTTTTCCGGTTCCGGTCTGTAGTCCGGCAGCACAACTTTTTCCTCGCGGAAATCAGATGTCTTTTTCAAACTGACTTCCAATGGGTGACTGTATTTTTTCGTGTAATCAGCCACGATCACAACGGAATCCGGGTATTCTTTTTTCGCGTTTCTGCGGATTTCATCGACGAGTTTTTTGATCTGCGCTGACTTTTCCTGACATTGAGAAATGAAATTTTCAATGAGCGTTTGCTGATACTTTGCACGCTGCCAGATTTGCTCAGATTTTCCGAGTGGGTTGAGCCCCTCCAAAATGAAAGAAAGTGTGAGCTGAATGCCGAAACCGTTCCTGCCATCATTGATGTCTGTAGTGCTGTGACGCACAAAATCATTCAGACCGCCTTTTGTGATCAAATACCGATTGGCGCGCACGCCTCGGTCCCGGGTGGATTGAATTGTCGGCTGAAGAATTTCATTCAGGGCAAAATTTTTCAGCGTCTCCGGAATTGCCGGATTGGTGATGCAATCCAGTTGTTCACCAAAATCTTTGATATATCCCTCTTTGAGCCAGGTGCGAAATCCGTATTCGTGAACATCGAGCGTAACTTGTGGCAGATATTTATGAAAAATTTTGTGCAGAGCGCGCGTCTCTGGTTCTGTGAGAATGACGTGGTTGCGGTTCAGATCGTAGCGGTTTCCGTTGCGCCGGCGATTTACTTCATTGCCGTCCGGGTTGACCATGGGAACGAAAATCAAATTCAGTTTACTGAAATCGTAATGTTTCGGATTGAGATAAATTTCGTGCAAAATCATGAGCAGCGCTTCTTTGCCGGATGGCTCATTTCCGTGCTGCTGGGCGAAAATCATGACGGTTGTATTTTCGGATTTCCACTGTTTCCGTGGAGGAGAAAATACAACAGGGATTTCCCGCTGCTGATGCGATTTTCCGGCAATTTCCATCTCCAGCACATCCGAAGCGGCAGTGATTTTTCCCAGATATTCAACCATTTCTGCATTCGAAGTGCCAATCGGAGGCGTCTGTTTTTCGAGAGGAAGGCGGATTTGAGCAAAGAGAAGAACAGGGGAAAGAAAAATTAATATAGCAGTTGTGCGTTTCATCTGTGCCCTCTTTTTTTGTCAATGAGGTTTTTTTTATGTTGCGATGAGAGAACAATATTTTTGAAATTTACATAACCCTGCCCAATTCTTCCAGTACTTGCGGCACTAATTCGTTCAGGGGTATTTCCACCTGAGCGCCGGCAGCAAAGTGGTGACCTCCGCCGCCAAATTTTTGTGCGACCTGATTAATGACAATTCTCCCTTTGGAACGTAAGCTGATTTTTATGTCTGCTTCATCGATCTCAGTGAACATCAGACTGACTTCAACGCCTTCAATGGTGCGGGGAATCTCAGGGAAACCTTCCGTGTCCCAGACCGATGCGTGATGTTTGTCAAACATTTCTTTTGTCAGAGCAAACCACGCCAATTTGCCTTCGAATTCATAATGCAGATTGATGAGCGCTTCGCCGAGCAGCGCCATTTTTGCCGGGGAGTTTTGTTCGTAAACCAGACTGTAAATTTCTTTGGTGTCAATGTCATACTTTAGCAACTTGGATGCTACAAGATGGGTGCGCGAGGTTGTATTGGAAAATCGAAAGGAGCCGGTATCGGTCAAAATGCATGTGTAGAGTGCAATTGCAGCGCGGAGCGTAAAAGGGAATTTTACCTTTTCCAGAAATTCATAAAGCAACTCGCCGGTGGAAGATGCTTCTTCTCGAATCAAATCCACGTCGGCGAACTGGTAATTCACATGATGGTGATCGATACAAATTGCCGGCGCCTGGGATTCGTTCATAATTTTGCCGATGTCCTGCAAGCGTCCCCAGTCGCTAATGTCCAAAACAATGAAAACATCGGCGCTTCGCAGCAATTGTTCGTGTTCTTCTTTATCAAAATGAATAAATTCCTGATTCTCGTCCAAAAACGAATAATTTTTCGGAGTTTCTGATATGTTTACAATGTGAACGGTTTTGTTCAAATAGCGCAAATATTCTGCCATTGCCACCTCGGATCCCAGGGCGTCGCCGTCAGGATTCAGGTGCGTTGTGATGACAAATTTTTTATTCTCCCGAATAATCTTGTCGATTTTTTTGACTATTGCTGCATCAATCATAACTTCATTCCTCAATTAACAAACGGCCATAGCCGATATTTTCTCTTTCGTCGAGTGCTTTAATGACCAGCGAATGAATCTTGTCGCTGAACTGCGCAAGCGGCACAATGAAAGTTTCGTGTTTCGCATCGCTCACCCCGTCCCGGGGATTGACCCATTGCCATTTTTCCGCATTGAGCGAAATGTAAACTTCGCGGATCGTACTCAGTTCATCTGTCACAACAAAGTACAATTGCATCTTTTGCGATTTATCCTTTGCAACACGGATGTTTTTTACCTGCGGCGGTGTATGATCCACAACGAACCAGTTGCTAACGCGTTCAGCTTTTTTCGCCGTATTAATCGGATTTTGTGCCAAATCACTGGCGATAAGCTTTATTTGATATTTTCCGTCAGGTATTGTTCGACTATCCCAGATGTAAGACTGCTTTTTCTGATCTTTTTTTATGAGCCAAAATGATTTGCCTCTTTCATGGCGAATTTGTATTTCAAAAGTAAGCTGATCCTGATTCGGGTCATTTGCCTTCCAGGAAATTTTAAAATAGCCATTCCTTCGGGATATCAATGCGCCGGGTGTCGGTGTTATTGGTTTGCTCAATGAACTTTCCAGGGCGTCCAGAGAAGCAATATCCATGATTAGGGAAGAAGATGATTTTTTGCGTGATGAATTTTTACGTTCGCTCAACGGCTCCACTTGCAAATTTGTTATTTGCGGCGGAAAATTTTTCTGCTGGTAGGAGACGCGAATGTCCTGAATGAAATTTTTCTCATTGTGTTGCTTTTCTCGCAGGTTTACTTTCCACTGCAAAAATCTGGCGTTCGGACTGATGATTTTGCCGCGGCCCGCGCCTGCTTCGATCACTTTTTGCCACGGGCTCCATGTTTCTGACGGTTTTTCTGTGTTGCCGGAACGCGTGAAAAATACGGCTTTGATTGTGCCTGATTTTTGCCATTGAATTTCGCCCCATTGGCTCATGGCACGGGCGTCAAAAGCGGATGACGCAAAAGTCCCTTTTTGTGAAGGTTTCGATTTCAGGCGATAAAATGCCAGCAAGTTTGAAGTGGCAAGTACCATCTCTTTATCATTTAATTTGATGATCGAGGAAATCTGGGGTTCAGCGACTTGCACGGTTTGGGAAAAATTGTTTGCATCTGTGCAGTCGATTCGGTATAATTTGCCCTTTTCGCCTGTCCCTGCCAGTAAATGACCTTTGTCATAATTCATAGAGTAAATTGCTTCTCCTGCTGGCGGTTGCCAAAGGATTTGTGCAAAACCGTCCTTTGTTACAGAGATGATCGCTGTGTTGATTGAGTGAGTGCCAGCGTCAGAACTACTGAAAGAAATCACCTGAAGCTGGTCCGCAAGTGAAGATGGCTTTTGTTTATTGCTATCGGATCGCTTTTTGGGCGCGCCGGTTCCTTTTCTGCTGACAGCAAGCATATAAATTGTGCCATCCGCAGCCACTTCAATCTGTCTGATTTCCTGATAACTGCAATCGCAAAGTACATAGCCCTCGCCATTTGAATCGATTCGGTAGAGGTAACCCAAGTTACTAGTGCCGACGAGCAAATTCCCACTATTGTCAAATGCCAACGAACGTGCGTGCAAGTCTCCTGTACGGTAAAATTTCTCAATTTTTCCATTAACGTCAATTTTGTAAATGACTCCGCTGTCTCCTGTTGCAGCGAAACATTCGTTCTTTTCACTGAAAATCAAATCCCATACGTATTTCTCATTCAGTTGAGCAAACAGTTTTTTCGATCCATTGGGAAGAATGCGGTAGATTTTTGCGTCGGGTGATGTGGCGACAAAAAGTTGACCTTTTTTATTTTGCGCGAGGGCAAAAATTTCCAGATCGGATTGTCGGAAAACAGTATCAATTTTTCCCGCGGAAGAAACACGCAGCAGCAAAGCGCCGTCTCCACTTGCTGCATAAATATTTCCCTGTGCGTCACTGATAGCATCCCAAAGAAAAGGTCGGCTGGTCGCTGCTATTTTACTCAAACGCGGAGACAAACTGAGCTTTCCCATATTGGAGACACAAACCCCTGCTGGTTTTCCATCAGCAAAGTCTTTCAAATTTTGATAATTTTTAAAAGTTGGTTGCGATGAATGCAGCAAAAATGGAAATGCAAGAAAAAAAATGATCATAGACCGAAATCGCATAAGATTTCCCTTTATTTGAAGTCAGAATATTGCAGGTTGCGGATTATCTCAACTTATTTTTTGACCTCAAGAGTGATCGTTTTCCCGCCCTGAATAGCGAAATCCGCAATGATGGATTTTTCCCCTAAAATTCGATCGCGAACAGAGCTCGATTTTTTTCCGTCATTACGACTTGAGATCTGCCCCAGAATTGAAGGCGGAACTGCTTGAAACGTTTTTCCCTGAAGTTTGGTTCCGGGAATTTGCTCCCTCAATTGAATGTAAAGGCAATTGTTTTGTCGTCTTTTGTTTAATATTTCAACTATCTGCTCGAAATTTTCAGGCTGTGGATCCATCAGTCCGGAATGAAATTCCGATTGTGAGATATACTGCCCGCTTCCGGCAAGGATTGTCAGGTTTTTTTGTTGCAAACGTTGCGGCAAAATTAATTTTTTTGACATCTGAAACTCTTCCCCGTGATAAGGCTTGATGCTGAAAATCACGGACAGTGTGTCGCCCTCACGTACGCGGATTTTGTCAGTGAAAATTTTCTTGATCACTGCTGATTTTGTGCCTGGTATCGCCTGGAAATGCAATGATACTTTTTCTACTTTGGGAATAAGAAATTCATTCACCAGTACTGCATTCAGTGACATAGCGACATCAAAAGCAGCTTCCGGCATGTCCTGCCCCGTGCCTCCGTAAAAACCAACACCTCCGCCTGCATAGAAATTGTTGAAAATCACTGCGTCGTGATTTTTAATGTCAATTTTTCCTTTTAATTGCAAGGCAAAATCCCCATTGGCGAGCCGCGCGGACTCAATGGAATTGACCAATGTCATCCAAAGGAAAACCGGCAAATAGGAAAAATGCGAACGATCTCCGCTGAGTTGAAAATGGTACTTTTTCGTCGGAGCTACCGGAGATGTGAACGTAACATCTACGGGAATCACTTCCGGCGCAGCGCCGATGATGCCCATGATCCCGGTTGAGCGATCTTGTCGAATTGCCCCGATAATTTTTCCGGCTGTGCCAAATTTATTTGATGAAGCGAGGCTGGAGAGAGTCGTGATCACATGTCCTTTTGCCATTGGTAGAGAGACAGGCCCGCTGGCGAACAGCGGATGTCCAAACGCCAGAATTTTTTTCCTGTCTGAAAATGTGACTGTGCCCAAAGCGCTGATATCGTAATCTCCGCCAACGAGAACAGCGCAGACTGCCTCGCCAGGTTGTAATCTCACGTTTTTAACTTCTGATTTTGACAACATCGCTCCGGCAGCACTGAGTTCAAAACCAGTGTCGTCGAACAAGCTGGTCATTTTTTGTAAAACCTGAGATGAGAAACCAGAAATGAGCAGCGGCGTTTTAATTGGCCGGAAACCAGCGTTGGTTATGGGAGTCGTGTTTAACACCGAAACCAGATCTCGATAGCTTATTTTCTGATATGAAAAATAGGAACGGTTCAACTGTATGTTTTTTGTGATAGAAAGATGGGGCGCTTCCTGGCGACGATGTTTTTCTTTCTGAAAAATTGAAAGCATTTGCTCAATGGGCGTCACACCAGCGATGGGGTCTTTCATAAAATTGCCAAATCCGTATGCCAATGCACCAGCGAGACGCCCATCAAAGAAGATAGGACTACCGCTCATCCCGGCAGCGACTCCTACGTGCTCTGCTTTTTTCCCGTGAAGCTGGACTACAATAAGAGGGCGCCCGGGAAAAAATCCCCGAATTACATCCAATACTTCCACTTCAAAAGATTCAATACTGTCATTGTCGAATACCGTAAATCCGACGCCGGTCAAGCCGGGTCTGATTTGCTGAAGTGGAAAGATGTCGTCCGTGGCAAAGGTGCGCGTTGTAAAGGCAAGGATGGTAAGAAAAATAATTTTTGCAATTCGGGAAATAGTCATGTAGTACACCTGTGATGTGAGTGATTACGATTCAATCTTTACGATTGTGCCGGGAAGCGGGCAATATTTCACACAAAGCGGCGACGGGGCAAATCCATTGCAGTCAACGCACGCTGCTTCGTCAATGTAATATTGCGTATCTCCTTCGTGAATTGCTTCAACAGGACAGTTAGGCTCGCACTCACCGCAGCTTGTGCAAGTTGATAAAATTTGATGCGCCATGTGCCATTCCCTTTCAATTAATTGAATTTGAGGGGTAAATTAATCGAAACAATGAATATAACAATAATAAATATTTTAGTCAAGTGAATTTATCGCAAAATGTTACTATTCAGCCGCCGATACACGGAGGGCACAGAGATAATTATTTTTTTGATAATTTCGATTAAATGAGATGATAATTCTCAAATTCAAAAAACAAAGGCAGTCCAAAAAGATTTATGGTATATGAAACATTTCGATAATAAATATGTTTAGCCGACAGCTTTTATCAATGTTTTTGTCCATCACAAATTACTCAATTCATCATTATGTTATTTGTTTATTTGAATTTTAAACATGACAAAGTACATTTTATCGCGTGACCGGTAAATTGATTTTATTGTTTTTCTCCTCTGTGAGCTCTGCGCCTCCGTGGCAAATATTCTGTTAAATGCGAAATGATATCCAAATTGCCGGAGAAAATATTTGCTTTGTTAAATATTATGCCCAAAACGCATCTTCAATGTGATCTATTTTGTAAGTCCCGTCCTCCCATTGCAAGACAATCACATCGAAACGGCAGTCCATGTGCTCGATTTCTTTTTCATACAAATATGCCTGCGCAATTTTGGCAATTTGTCGCTGTTTGCGCCGGGTAATCCAGTAAATAGGATCACCGAAATCACCGAATTTTTTTGTTTTCACCTCGACGAAAATCAATATCCCGTCTTTCTCAGCGATTATATCAATTTCGCCGTGCCCAAAACGATAATTTCTTTTAATGATTTTGTAACCTTTGTTTTTAAGATAGTCGCTTGCCAGTTTTTCACCTAATTTTCCGACATTGGCATGGTTGTCAGGTGGCATGTCCGGCTCCTTTTTTGTAGCACAGTGTCCGAAAGCCTTTCCACTGGGAGGAGGTAGCTTGCTTTAAATTACTGTCCTTGGGCTAATTGCTTTATCTTGAACGATCTCCGATGGATTTCACAGAATCCATGACGTTGTATTGCTTCAATATGTTGTTTTGTGGGATAGCCTTTGTGCTTGGCAAAATCATATTCAGGGAATTTCTTGTCATATTTTTCCATCACCCTGTCCCGAATAACCTTTGCAACAATCGACGCGGCAGCAATGGATA
>NATN01000259.1 GCA_002085355.1 Candidatus Zhuqueibacterota bacterium 4484_87
AGACAGGTCGCTAGAGGAACTTCAGAGATGGACAGAGAAGAATAGAAATAGAAGTTCTCTGACTTACTCGGTGGTTCCTCTAGTGAACAAAGTGAACGGGTGGTGAAAATTCTTGTTTATATTTTTTATCGAACTAATTGCCTTTGGTTGACTCGATCAGGCGATGCGCATTGTTGTAGAAAATATCTTCAATATCCGCCGGTGAGAGTCCGGTGCGTTCCGCGGCAACTCGCATGGCTTCAATAATTTCGTACATAAAGAAGGTGAAGGTGTCGGACTCTTCTTTGGAAACCTCACGCATGTGAGGGTCGTTGGACACATCGCCATAGGCCCCTTTAGCAATGAGATTTATGTATTTGCCGTTTTCACATATCCGTTTCATCCGCATTCTGCTGATAGGCTCATCACTGCCGAAAAGAATCCGTTTCGGGCCGACCGCGTTGATGAGTTGTTCAAACACATCGGCATTGGTGTTGGCGGCAAGGTCAAAGACCATGTTCTTCGTTTCTTTGAGCAGCTCAAAGGCATTGCCGACATCTTCCGGGCAGTAGGCTCTGCCGACATGGGCGATGATGAGTTTGACGTTGGGATAGCGCTCTTCAATTTCCAGCATCTGGGCGAGATTCAGCGGGTCGCCCAGCCGTCCGGGCCTTGCAATATGCAGCAGTGCCGCCCAGCCGTTTTCGTTCAGCACCTCCAGGTGATGCCGGGGCAGAAAGTCGAATATCCGTATTTCATCGACGGGAATATAGTCCGGCGCAAAGGTCAGATAAACTTTGACCCCGATGGACTTGTCCCGTTTGATGGTCGCTTCAACGGTTTCTGCATCCCAATCAGGATTCGTCAGCGTTAGGAAGGGATAGTTATATTGAGCGGCAGAAGCGGAGCAATACTCGTTCATGCCTTCAATGCTGCTTTTGCTAATCACATTGCCGGGGCAGAACAACGGCGTAACCTCCTTGTCTGGGAAGTAGAGTTTATAGCCGGCAACCAGATCCTCAATGGAGTTTTCCTTGGCCACTTTGAGCGGCCAGGCCTGAATTTTTCCAGCCACACTGTCTTTCCAGTTTATGAGATGATCCAGCCAGATATGCGAATGGGGATCCAAAATCTTTTCCGGCAGAAAGTCCCGCAGGCGTTCGTCGTAAAACTTTTTGTCAACATCTTTAATTTCAAACGGCATTTTAATTCCTTTATCTTTAGTTAGTAGTTAGAAACGTTATTAAGCAGGTTCATTCCATTGTCATAAAAAATGCCATCTCGCTGTTTATCCGAGATGCCGACCCGCTCGGCTGCATCACGAACGACTGCGGCACATTTGAATCCAACCCGACATTACCACAATGACAGATTACTAGTTTATAATGACAAAATTCCAGTTCATTGACTTAGCGAAAGCCTCTGTAAGCAGGGTGGAAACATTATAACATAATACTGAATGATGCGTTCCACCGTTTTGGCTGTATTGTTTTAGAAAATCGTTTATAGGCATTTGCGGCTTAATCCAGCCACGAACGCCACTGTCGATTTTTTCGTTGCCGGCAGTATTGCATACTTCGACCGGCGCGACGATCAGGGAGAAAGTATCATCCGGTCCCGGCGCAAGGTTGATCAGTTGAGCGTTACCCGGTTTGAGGCAGCCGGATGCAATTACCGGTTCTGCCGCTGCTGAGAAGGGATATGGACGCAGTTCAAGCATTGGTTTTTCGCCTGTTAATGCTGTATTGATTTCTCCCATGTGGGACATAAATATTCTATCGCCTTCCCAGTCGGGACAGAACATTTCTGTGAAAGTGGTTTCCGGAATAACCTGAGCCAAGGCTCCGCATAATGCGGCAGTCATAACATCGCCTTCTCCGGCATAACCCAGACCACGAGACATTGCTTTGGAAACTTCCAGGAACGGCATGATGGGAAGTCCCGGTTCTCCTGTGATATTCTGGAAATTCACAGTCATGGCTGTTAATTTCTGCTCTTCCGCCCATTTCCGAACACCAAGTCCAGTAGCTTCAGTTACGGCTAATGCTTCTTGGTCAAGTGCGGGATCGTGTTGAAAACAGGCTAGATCTTTTTCTGTTTCCGCTTTAACTTCTACAGAATCAATCTCCGGCATAAATTCAACAATTTGTTCTGAGTCGGCCGACACAACTTCCATGCCGATTTCTTTCTTGAGCAGGTCAAATGGGAGTGCGAAATCACCCATGCCTGCAAATGGTTCGCCGATTATCCCGACCTTAGCAGTTTTCATGTTCCTTGCGGCCTGACAGCCTTTAACGCATAAAACAGTCCGGTCGATTACATCCGATTCTTTCCAATGCCCGGCTTCCAATATGAATTTTTTATCCCGGCGGATCAGTAGATTACAGAAATCCTGCACTCCATGAATACCATGATTATACATGATTTTGTCAGAGGTCTGCCCGAATCCAAATTTAAAATCAGGTGTAGTGTCAAGAATAATTATCGGCAATTCAGTTCCGGCGACGGCATCTATTGATTCCAGTGATGGTGAATAAGCCAAATGCAATGTTACAATTGCATCTACATCAGCTTCTTCAAATTGATCTATAGCTTTCCGGAACTCATGCTTTTCTTTACAGATTTGTGCCGCACAAACATCTATATCACGGCTTCTGTATTCTGATGCAATATTTTCAGCAAAAGCTTCCATTGCATCATTATCATCCGGACAGATTTCATCGTATAGCTTGAGGTACAGTGGTAATAACCCTATTTTTGTTTTTCTCATTATTTGTTTCCTTTTTTGTTTGCAGAATGATTATTTTGGGAATGATCGACAGAATCATTGCCGACAGAATCATTTCTTTTTAATTGTTTTTAGGATTATGTTATTTTTATTAAAGTTAATCCATTGAACTGTGTTGATGTTTGTATGCTTAATTAGGCGTTTTATGTTATTCTCATAGCTTTCTGTGCTTTTGTTTATACTTGATAAATGAAAAACTGCTTGATTATCCAACAATTGCATTTTCTGCTTTCCAACAAGTTTATTTTCAAAAATAATATCTACAGTGCCTATAACATGTTCCTGTCCGCCCAAGAAATGTATTAATCCTGCATTATATAACTTACAGTCCAGATAGGCACCCCATTCTTGAAGAAAATTACCTGTGGTATTTACTAAAGCACGGCATTTATCAGATGATTCAATGAACTGCGACAAATCAATATTCACATCGTATCTATCTTTGTGTGTAAGCGAAGTTGACACATATTCACACTCAACTGAACTGGAACGAAAGTTCAGTAGCTTGCCATGCTTTAAGCCTGTTAATAATAGGTAATTAATCAATTGTTGTTTATGTGTGTTATTTAATGCCTTGACCGCTTTTAATTCATAAACAACTCCGCTATTTAGCAGTAAATCTAATTTGTATATTTTTCTGAAATCTTTATACGCTACAATTATTTCTACTTCTTTCTGTGCTCTTATTGAAGCTTCGTTACACTTTAGTGCCATCACTTCCTTATAAATTTTCTCATCACAAAATCTGCCCAATGTATTTTGAATATCAAAAGCAAATCCAGTTGCAATTTTATCTACAGCGTGAAATTCATCTTGCGTTTTGATAACAATACTCTCTTTACATTTAATCCCCATACCCCCCCCCTCTCAAAAAATAATTCTGTCGTCAATGATTCTGTCGAAAAATTCCCTCCCCAAAAAATCATTGCCATTCCACTTCGCTCCATTGCCGTCGAATACAACAGCCAATTGCCTACGGCTGCGCTGCTGTCAATCATTCTGCACCAAATATTTCGTCTGCCAGGCAAATGTTTCCCCCGGGGCGGCCTTCACCCTTACAAATGGTTCCGGGCATATCATTAATTGCTGACAGTAAAGATGGAATCGCATCATCGGTGTATCACCTTCTATATGCAGTCCGGTTCCGGTTTTTTTATTAACTACTCCAAAGCTGTAATTATCGTCAGGATTAAAACCAGTGAATGACCCCCAGGCAAAGCCATCATTGCCGGGAATCTGTTCACTAAATACAATGTTGTTTTCAGCAGTTGCAACCCGGCCAAAGAGTTCCTCGTCTCCTATTGCCGGTGCAAACGGCAACCTGATTTCATAGTCAGGCCCAATCGGCTCGTCATCCAGCAACATAAAATTGTGGCAATAGTGGGTTGTATCAATTGCCTTCTCTCCAATATTCTCAAATGTACGCGCAATGACAACCCCAAGTTTATCAGCCGGCAATGATATTCGTTTTTTGTAGCAATATCCCCAACCGTTAACATTGTCGATGGTCTGAATAAATTCAACCCAATCCGTACCACGCTCCACCTTCCACGCGCCCGGCTGCAAAATGCAGTAAGGCTTTTCAAACTGATAATCCTCATCACTCTGTTTTTCGAGAACACCAACACCGGGCTTGATAAAAATGCCGCCAATTTTCGCTTCATCATAGCCCAGCGGCCCGGGTGTGCCAAGAATACCCATGCAGAGTTCCTCGGCAGTTCCGCTGGCACGAAAATTCTTGTCATGAGTAACTTCAGAAGAACAGAGAAAAGTGTGATCTCCCATACGTATTTGATCTATCATCCCTGACCAGTCAAATCTGGAATCACGGTAATAGCCATTCTCTGCATCCGGCAGAAAAACATCAGCTTCTATTTGCCCATTGGAGAGTCTTATTTTTGGATAATTCATCTCAAACCCTTCTTGTTTAGTAACTATTCAAGCATGTGACCTCGCGAAAGAGAAGATGCAGGTCACACACCCTTGGATAACAACACTATTTTTTTGGCATCATTCTGATGATGACTGGGTAGTCCGGGATGACCACATCTTTGAAGACGGTCTTGCCGTCTTTGACAGACGCATTGACCTTGAAGCTTTTACCGGTCATGATGTCGATGCCGCTAAAGCCCGCGTAATCGGCGGTGTCGAGTGTGACATCTGACAGCAAATCCTGGCGGTCGGAAGAACGAACCGCGTTCCAGAGCACCAGCATCACTTCGCCGGTTTCGGTATTCTCAAACAAGTATTTTTCCACCCGGTTGAGTGACTGAATCTCCTGCCCGTCCCAGACCATGGAAGCCTCGATATATTTCCAGTTCTTGCTGTCGAGATACCTGTCGGGATTGGCTGTTACCGCAAAGCCGTCCTTGAACAGCTTGACCGGGTCGCAGAAGAGCGAAGCCATCCGCTGAATGGTATAAAAAGCGGGCTTGGGTTCATAATTTTCTTTGGAGTGCTTGACCATCCCAAAATTTCCTTCTGGATGTTTGATTCCTCGCTTGCTTCCGGGGAAACCGTCATTCTGGAAGTCATACTGAAAGGCGGCTTTGATTTCGTTCGCCAGATGCAGCATGAAAAACCGGGCGAGATATTTTGCCTGGGTCGCTTCGGAAAATCCCTCATATATCGAGTCGCCCTTTTTCGGCGTGCCGAGCGTTCTGCGGAAAGTCGAATAGCCAAACTCG
>NATN01000002.1 GCA_002085355.1 Candidatus Zhuqueibacterota bacterium 4484_87
CGATGCAGGCGCAGTGAAAGACATCATTGCCTATCGCAACAAAGAAAAAGGGCTGCGTTTTATCTACGTTTCCCCCAAAATTCCCAGTGTCCCCATCGTCGCCAGAAAGGAAGCTGACCCAAAAATGATTGCACAAGTGAAAACGGGGCTCCTAAAATTGAATCCGGCTGATGAACAGAATCGAAAAATCATGAACAATTGGGACGAAGAATTTCGCTACGGTTTTGTTGAAGCGCGCGACAGCGATTACGATTCAATTCGCCAGCTAATCCACTGGATTCATGAACAAGAGAAAAAACGTTTCAAATAAATTTTATTTTGAAGGTATAAACACGTGGATTCAAAAAATATCAATCAAAATGATAAATTTCACCTTCGCTGGACGCTAAAGATAAAATTTATCACCTTCATCACGTTACTGATTGTAGTCATCATGATTTTCAATGGCATGTTTATCATCATCCGTGAAAAGCGATTGTTGATGGCAAAAATTGAAAACGAAAGCACAGCGCTGGTAAAATCGCTGGCAATTCCGGTGACAAATGTCTTTCTGTACAAAGAAGTCGGTTTGCTGCATGAAGAAGAATTGCTGGAAAATTACATCTCACAATTGATGGAAGAAAAATATCCTATTTTGTACGCGATGATTTTAGACAATGAAAACCGCGTCTTGGTGCACAGCGATTTGAAAAAATTTGGCAGCATTTACAATGATCCCATCAGCGAAAATGCGCTGCGTTCATGGCAGACGATCACGCAAAAATATCACGACAAGAATTGGGGCGATGTTCTGGACGCTTCTGCCCCACTCGCCATCTCCAGCAAACGCTGGGGAACGCTCCGAATCGGATTCTCTCTGGAGCCCATTCAAGCGCGAATACAGCGCCTTTATTGGGAAATTCTGGGACTAACTTTGGGCATTGTGTTGCTGGCATTCTTCATTGTCAACATTCTTTCCAGAAAATTGACAGCTCCCCTCTCCATATTGATAACCGAGATGAAAAAAACTTCGGTGGAGCAAGAACGGCAGCCATTGGCGATTCATAGCAGCGATGAGATCGGCTATCTTGCCTGCGCTTTTGAAGATATGCGGGAAAGATTAATCAATTCCCACCGCGAACTGAAACAGGCACAGGATCAACTCATTCGTGCGGAGAAATTGGCTTCTATCGGCAGGCTCTCTTCCGGAGTCGCTCATGAAATCAACAATCCCCTCAATGGAATGCAAAACTGTATTCGCATGATTTTGGAAGAGCCGGAAAATCGTGAACAAACAGGACGATATTTGGAACTCATCGACGAAGGGTTGCAAAAAATTGAATCGGTCGTACAAAAGCTACTCGATTACTCCCGCAAAGATCCAATTATGTACGAAAAAGTCGATGTGAACCATTCTCTCAAAAAAATGCTGGAATTGTTGGAATACAAATTTTCCAAACAAAATATAAACATCGAACTTCAACTGGACGATAATCTTCCTCTCATTCGCGGAGATGCGCATTTGCTTGAACAGGCATTTTTAAACCTCATGATTAACGCTTACGACGCCATGCCCGAAGGAGGTACGCTCACTATCCGCACAAAACAAACAACGCGCAAAAGACGAAAATTCGTCACTGTCGTCATCCAGGACACCGGTGAAGGCATCCCTGAAAGTGAACTCACCCGCATTTTTGACCCATTTTACACAACAAAGGACGTCGGCGAGGGCACAGGATTGGGACTTTCAGTATGTCAGGGGATTATTGAAAATCATCAGGGCGAAATTTTTGTGAAAAGCAAAGCGGGACAAGGCGCTGTTTTTACTATTTTTCTGCCGGTAAAAAGTAAATAGAGCGCGCTGGGGAAAAATTTCTCTCTGATTTCATTGGAATGGAATTTGCTGAAAAGAAGAAATTAAAAGAACGCAGCAAAATTCCACGCAACACAATCAGGAAATTTGATGATGAAAATATTATTAATTGAAGATGAAAAAATTATGCGCGTAACATTGCAGGATGCCATTCGGAAAAAAGGTTACGAGGTGGTTTCCTGCGAAACAGGTGCCGAAGGTTTGGAGCAATTCAAACGAGAAAATTTTGACGTGGTCGTCACAGATCTCAAACTGCCAAAAATCAGCGGTATGGAAGTTCTGAAAACCGTGCGTGAGACGAATAACGACACCTACGTCATTCTGATGACTGCCTACGGCACAGTCAATTCCGCAGTCGAAGCGCTTAAAATTGGCGCGTATGATTATTTGACCAAACCATTTTCGCACGATGAGCTGTTGCTGACGCTGAAAAAGATCGAAGAACATCTGAATTTGGTGCAGGAAAATATTCGTTTGAAAAAGGAAATTCAGTCAAGCAAAATAAAGACTTTCATCGGCAACTCACCTGCCGCAAAGAAGATTTTTGAAATCGTAGAAACTGTTGCTGACAGCGATCACACTGTTTTGATTCAGGGAGAAAGCGGCACAGGGAAAGAAGTGATTGCCAATTTGCTCCATTATACGAGTGGGAGAAAAAATCAACCTTTCATCAAAGTGAGTTGCGCAGCGTTATCCGAATCCCTGTTGGAAAGCGAGCTTTTTGGTCATGTGAAAGGCGCTTTCACAGGAGCCATAAAAGATAAAAAAGGACGTTTCGAGCGGGCAAACGGCGGCACTATTTTTCTGGACGATGTTGACGATATGCCCATGTCCATGCAGGTGAAATTGCTTCGCGTACTGCAGGAAAAGGAGATCGAACGTGTTGGCGGTAGCAAAGTAATTCCCATCGACGTGCGGGTGGTTTGTGCCACAAAAGTCGATTTGCAGCAAAAAATAAAAACCGGCAGTTTCAGAGAAGACCTCTACTATCGGCTCAACGTGATCCCAATTCACATTCCGCCTCTGCGAGAGCGCAAAGAAGACATTCCACTGTTAGCGGAACATTTTGTCAAAAAACATGGTGTTGCAAAACAAATTCACAGCATCAGTCCTGAAGCAATAAACATCATGAGCCAATACGACTGGCCCGGCAATGTACGTGAACTGGAAAATGTCATCGAACGAATGATTGCTTTGTCCAAAGAAAAAATCATCGGCGAAAAAGAGCTGCCGGATTATCTGCATCGCCAGACGAGTCGCGAAAATGACTTCATCAACTGGCATTACCTTGAGGATCATTTTCTACCTTTGGACAAGCTCACATCCCGTTTTGAGGAAAATTTACTTCGCTGGGCACTGGAAAAAGCCGGCTTCAATCAAACCCACGCCGCAGAATTATTGGGTATCAGACGAAGCACTTTGCGAAGCAAATTGGAAAAATACGATCTGATTTCTGTCGGGAAGCAGATGAATGAAAGCGAAGTATAATTTTTTCAAAAATGTTTTTAAGAAAATCTGCATTCTGTTTTTAACCCTGGTATCAGGTTGCCATGTAATTGCGACAAGAAACAAGCTGACGAATTCTCGTCTATTTCGTGCCGAAAAATCGTCAGTTTTAAGAAAAAGAAAATTTTCAATTGGTAGGTATGTTTTTGCAACTTCATAAAAAACAATACGCATTAACTCTAACATCTCTATGCTTCTTTTGGTATAATAATTGACATCTCCCATACCTTGAGCAAAAATCAACAAAACATATATTTTGTAAAACGTCAATAAATTTAGAGGAGCCTGACAATGACAGAAATTAAACCGCGTTTTGAATTTCGTGCGTTTTCCCAGGACTTTGGCATCGTGGAAGAAAAAATACGCCAACTTTCACCGGTGGAAAAGATTCGCGAAAGCCTGGAAGTGTACATCATTTCAGCCGGCAACAATGAAAATAACACTAAGATTCGCGACAACAAAATGGACATCAAGGTATTTGTGCAGGAGAAGCAAGGGCTGGAACAGTGGAACCCGCGCATGAAGGGTGAATTTCCGATGAGGGCAGAAATGATTCGCGACGAAGTTTTCCCGGCTTTTGAAGTGGAAACCCCTGAGTTCAAACGTGACGTTTACACGCTGAAACAATATCTTAACGAAATCATCAAACCTCATCCCGACCTGGTAGCAGTAAATGTCTTCAAAAGACGATTTGCTTTTACGATTAACGGTTGCATCGCTGAAATTGGCGAAGTGTACATCAATGGCGCCAAGATAATGACCGCTAATTTGGAATCTGTTGACGTAGAAGCGATTTTGCAGGCGAAAAAGATGGTAGAACTGGATAAATACGAAAATGTGAACTATTTGCTCGCCATTAAGCGGGTTATTGGTATGGAGCCGCTGCCGGAAAATTCAATTTTTCGTGCAGTGTAATCAATCGGAAAAATGAGTCGAAATAAGAGGTAGTAATTATGGCAAAATATGCAGTCATCGATATCGGTACGAATTCGATAAAATTTCATGTGGCGGAAAAAGATGATCAGGGTAACTGGTCTGTTGTCACGGATCGGGCGGAAATCGCTCGATTGGGCGAAGGCTTACAGCAAACAGGCGAAATTAGCCAGGAAGCCATGAAACGAAACGCTCAAGCGATAAAAAAAATGGTGGAAGAAGCAAAGCAAATGGGCGTTGAAACAATCGCTGCCGTGGGAACCATGGCGCTGCGCAGTGCGAAAAATGCCGCTGCATTTGTGGAAAAAGTAAACCAAGAATGCGGTATCGCGATTGAAATTCTCCCGGGTGAGGAAGAAGCACGTTTGTCCTATATTGCCGTAAAATCCGGGGTTGGACTTGCCGAAGGCCAATTGGTCATTTTTGACACGGGCGGCGGCAGCACAGAATTTATTTTCGGAAAAGGCGATGAGATAGAAAAGAAATTTAGTCTCAATGTAGGTGCTGTTCGTTTCACTGAAGAATATCTGAAATCCGACCCGGTCAAAGAGCAAGAATATCAGCAGGCAGTCGCTGCGATTGAAGATGCACTGAATCAATTAAGCTTTGACGAAAAAGTAGATGCGCTGGTTGGCATGGGCGGAACTATGAGTAACCTGGGAGCGATAAAACACAAACTTTCTGTTTACGATCCGGACATTATCCAGGGTTCGAAACTTTCTCTCCAGGATGTAGAAGAACAAATTGAGTTGTTCAAATCGAAAACCATTGAAGAACGGAAACAGATCGTTGGCTTACAACCCAAACGCGCAGATGTCATTTTAGCTGGCGCGATAATCGTACGGACAATTTTGAAAAAAGCAGGTGTTGATTTTGCGACCATCAGCGACCGTGGGTTGCGGCACGGCTTAATTGTAGATCGTTTCGGAAAGTAGCAAATCAGCGAAATTAGGATACCGATTTATGAAAAAAATAGCATTTCTTTTATCTATCCTCATATTTTTGACTGGTGCATTACCTGTGCTGGCTGAATATCCGGAAAAGCCGATCACGATTATCGTGCACAGTAAGCCGGGGAGCGGCATTGACATTACGGCGCGGCAATTGGCATTATTGGCGCGAAAATACATAAAAACGCCCATTGTCGTGGAAAATAAGACCGGCGGTTCGGGCGCCATTGCCATGCGTTACGTGCTCAATAAAAAAGCGGACGGCTATACGATTCTTGCCGTGACAAAATCATTCATTTCCACGGTTTTGCTCACATCCAACGACATCAGCATGGATGACTTTTACTTTTTTGCAGGAATGGTAATTGATCCGGAAGTATTGATCACCAATCGCAACTCAAAAGTAAAAACGTTGGAAGATATCATCCGCGACGCAGAAGAAAAAAACGGAAAACAGCGTTGGTTGGGTCCGCTCGTGGGCGGAGTGGATCATTTGATGGCAGTGAAAACCTGGCACAAGTTAAACATTCGCGGGGAATGGATTCCCTACGAAGGCGGTGCAGATGCGTTGGCTGCACTCATGGGCAAACATGGTGTTGTTTATGTGGGCAATCCCGTAGATGTGAAGGGGCGACCTGACTTGATGATTGCCGCGGTGGCAGCAAAACAAAAATTGAAAAATTTCCCGAATGCGCCGACGTTTATCGAAAAGGGCTATGACATTGAGGATAACGTACTCTGGCGCGGTTTTGCATTAAAAAAAGGGACTGACCCCAAACGCATTCAGGTTCTGGAAAAGCTATTTTATCAAATAAGCAAAGACCCGGAATGGATTCAGTTCATTGAAAATACATCTGCCACGCCCGTTTTTTTGAAACATGAACAATTCACTGAGATGGTGAACCGTGACCAGAAAGAAGCTATCATTTATCTGAAGATGGCGGGTATCCTCAAAGATATTTCACAGGAAAAAACATCCACTGTAGCAAAAATTCTTTGGATTTTTGTACTTATCTCCGCGCTTCCTCTGGGAATTTTGGCCTATCGAAGAAAATGGCTCCGCGGAGAGGTCGTAATTGCTTATATTCTGATTGCAATCTCTCTTTATCTCTATGCTCAAACTTTTAATTTTCCCACGGGGAAGCTTTCCAGAGCAGCCGGCCCTGCTTCCATGCCACGTTTGCTCATTTATGCCATGATTTTTTTCAGCGCCTGGTTGATTGTGGATCTGATTCGTCATCAAAGTTTTGTCAATGTGAAAAGTGAAAAAAAAGGATTCATTCAGGCATTGTCTCTCGTGGGAATTATGACCGGCTATTTGTTGGTCATTAACTACCTCGGCTATTTTATCAGCACATTCATTTTTCTAATTTCTGGAATTTATGTGATGTCATATAGAAGACATTGGATCGTTTTTCTTTTTGCTATCGGATTTTTGCTGTTGGCTTACGTGGCATTCATCAAAGTGCTGCAGGTCCCTTTGCCGCGGGGGATAATTTTTGAATAAAATTGGAATTTAAGGAAAAAGTATGGAAATATTGACGCATTTGATGCAGGGCTTTGCCTTGTTAGCAAATTGGGTACCATTGCTCATTATTGTTGTCGGTGTTATGCTGGGGATTTTAGTAGGCGTATTGCCGGGATTGTCGCCTGCCATGGGAGTCGCTCTATTGGTTCCGTTTAGCTATGGACTGGATCCGCTTTATGGTCTGATTTTGCTGGTTTCCGTTTATGCAGCGGCAAACTATGGCGGAACGATCACAGCCATTGCCATCAATACGCCGGGCACGCCGTCAGCGATTGTCTCCACTTTTGACGGTTATCCGCTCACACAACAGGGCAAACCAGGCAGAGCGCTCGGCACTTCAGTTGTTGCCTCCACTTTCGGGGGATTTTTCGGAACGATTATTTTGATTTTCTTTTCGGTGCCACTGGCAAAAGCGGCTCTTTCTTTCGGCCCGGCTGAATATTTTGCGCTGGCAGTTTTTGGTTTGACAATCATTTCCTCGCTTTCTAAAGGAAATTATCTCAAAGCATTCATTGCCACGCTCATCGGATTATTGCTCAACACTGTCGGCATGGATCCTTTCACCGGCTATTTGCGCTTCACTTTTGGTATTCCTGAGTTGTCAGACGGATTCAGTTTCATTCCGGCGTTAATTGGCTTGTTTGCCTTGAGCGAAATATTTTTGAGTATGGAAAAATCAGAAACTGTCAAAAAGGCTATCGGATCAGTATCAGGCAAGATGCCAAAAGTCAAAGAATTATGGGGAATCAAACGCGCCATTGCACAGTCATCAGTCATCGGCACTTTGATCGGCGTCGTACCTGGCGCCGGGGCGACCATTGCCGCGTTCATCGCATACAACGAAGCAAAACGAGCGAGTAAAAATAAAGAGGAATTTGGCAAAGGTTCCATCGAAGGCGTGGCCGCTGCGGGCGCGTCCGGAAGCGGGTCAGTAGGCGGAGCGTTGGTACCGTTGCTGACGCTGGGAATCCCCGGAAGCGCCGCAACCGCCGTGCTCATCGGCGCGCTCATGCTGCACGGCATCAGCCCGGGACCAGAATTATTCAAAGAAAAAACTGCCATCGTGTACGGACTTTTTGCCAGTCTATTTATCGCCTATGCTGCCATGCTGATTTTGGGAGCACTGGGGAATCAACTCTGGATAAAAATCATCGCGGCGCCGAAAGCAATTTTAAACCCGGCGATTCTGGCAATCGCATTCATCGGCAGCTACTCTGTGGGTAATTCTATGTTCGATGTTTGGGCATGTTTCGGATTTGGCATTTTAGGATGGATTTTGCGGCGCTATGATTTTCCCACGGCGCCGGTAATTTTGGGACTCATTTTAGGATTTTTAGCGGAAACCAATTTCCGAAGAGCGCTCCTCATGGGCGATGCAAGAATATTTTTCACCAGACCGGTCAGTCTGATTCTGCTGATATTGGCTGTTTTATCCTTTTTCATGCCATTCATTCGGGCATTTTGGCAGAGAAAAAAATCATGATTATTTTGGAAATTGAGGCAGTGACAAATTGGTTAACTAATTATACTATTTAGGTAAGGCTATTCCAGAAGCCGCTGAAGCGGCTAATTGGCTTGCGATGTTAATTTATGGGCACCACGATGAATCGTGGTGTTAATACAACCAACTTTTTGAACGAACACCATGCTTCAGTATGGTGGCGTAATACAAACCAAAAAGCAAATAGCTGCTTCAGCAGCTTACAAAATTATAAATAGACGGCTCAAGCTGAGCAGTTGCAAATAAAATAGTGACAATGATAAAAAAAAACAAAGGTATTGTTGGTATGATGAAATTTTTTAACAAAACCGTTGTTCTCGAACGAATGATCGATGAATTTCTCGATCTGGTGGGGAAATCTTCCCTCCATTTCAAAGAAGGCGTGAGATATTATCTGACGAAAAGATTCGAGGAATTTGAGGACAAGCTCAAAGTTGTGCGTGAACTGGAGCATGAAGCAGATGATATTCGCAGAGAGATCGAGACTCAGCTTTATGAACACACCCTTATCCCTGAATCACGCGGCGACGTACTGGCTATTTTGGAAAATATGGACAAAATAATCAATCGCACGAAATCCACGTTACTGGAATTTTCAGTGGAACAACCGGCAATTCCGAAAGAATTCAACGATGAGTACCTCGAACTCACAGACCTCGTCGTGAGTTCAGCACAGGCGATCATCATGGCAGTTCGTTCCTTTTTTCGTGATATCAGCGCGGTTCGCGACCACATCAATAAAGTTATTTTTTACGAGGAAGAGGCAGATAGGGTCGCGGAACGGTTGAAAAGAAAAGTATTTCGAACGGACATGAAATTATCTGAAAAATTTCATTTGCGATATTTCGCGTTGCACATCGACAGTTTAGCGGATGATTCGGAAGACGTTGCAGACAGATTGGCTATTTACACCATTAAGCGATCAATTTAAAGGAGAAGGTTACCAAAAATGTTATTATTTTTCTTATCAAGCGGATTATTTTTGGGGTGGTCGCTGGGCGCCAACGACGCTTCCAACGTTTTCGGCACCGCAGTCGCAACGCGAATGGTAAAATTCAAGACAGCCGCTTACGTGTGCAGTATCTTTATCGTTCTGGGCGCAGTTATCTCCGGTGCTGGTGCGTCACACACGTTGGGCAAATTGGGCGCAGTGAATGCCATCGCCGGGTCATTCATGGTAGCGCTGGCGGCAGCATTTACTGTTTACTGGATGACACGCGCCGGGCTGCCTGTCTCCACTTCTCAGGCAATTGTCGGCGCCATCATCGGTTGGAATTTCTTTAGCGGCACGCTCACCGATTACAATTCCCTGACAAAAATCGTGACTACCTGGGTCATTTGTCCTTTTCTGGCAGCCGCGATTTCCATTGTACTCTACAAAATCGCCAAATTATTTTTGAGTACAGCAAAAATCCATTTGTTGCGAATGGATTCGTACACCCGAATTTCATTGATATTCGTCGGAGCTTTTGGTTCTTATTCTCTGGGCGCCAATAACATCGCCAACGTAATGGGAGTGTTTGTGCCCGTCGCGCCTTTCAAGTCACTAAACTTTTTCGGCATTTTCCATTTCTCCAGCGCCCAGCAATTGTTCTTTTTAGGTGCTGTCGCCATATCCGTAGGCGTGTTTACTTATTCCTATCGCGTGATGACAACCGTCGGAAATGAGCTGGTAAAATTAACCCCGATCGCAGCATTGATCGTTGTGCTTTCTGAGTCCATCGTTTTATTCCTTTTTGCCTCGGAAAGTTTGTCTAACTGGCTGATTTCTCACGGATTGCCCAGTATTCCGCTGGTACCTGTCTCCAGTTCTCAGGCTGTGGTTGGCGCTGTTCTGGGTATCGGCATTGCCCGCGGCGGAAAAGGCATTAAATTCAAAACTTTGGGCAACATTGCCGTGGGCTGGATCGCAACCCCGGTTGCCGCGGCGCTCATCAGCTTCTTCGCCCTGTTTTTCCTGCAGAATGTTTTCAATCAGGAGGTTTACCGCCCGGTTCAATACGAAATCACTCAAGAGACAATTGCTAAATTGAACGAAAAGCATGATGACATTACCTCTATTCAGGATTTAAAAAATATCCGCTTTGCCGATGCAGTAGCTTTCAAGAAAGCGATTCGGCAAAAAATTAATGATAGGAAATTAGAGAAAGATCTTTTTATCTTTGCTGAAATCGATTCATTTCACATAGACAAGATAAAGTTCAAAATTCTGGATCAGAAAATGTTCACTCAGGAGCAATTGCGCGCTGTTCGGCAGTTGATCGGTAAAGAATTTTCTCACAAATGGCAATTTTACGACCAACTTTTACAATATTCGGATGACTGGAAAAAGTTGCCAAATGAGGATAAAAATAAAAAATATAACAAAGAAATAGAGGAGAAATTGAATTACCTATTTGACACTTTTCGCGTACAACATTAGAATAAATTCACAAATTTCTTTGATATTTTTTGAAAACAGATTGCAAAAATAGAATCTCTTTAAA
The DNA here is from genome assembly GCA_002085355.1 of Candidatus Zhuqueibacterota bacterium 4484_87. Classification (GTDB taxonomy): domain Bacteria; phylum Zhuqueibacterota; class Zhuqueibacteria; order Thermofontimicrobiales; family Thermofontimicrobiaceae; genus 4484-87. The sequence goes on from NATN01000002.1 coordinate 10,757, forward strand.
CACAAAACAAAAATCAGGACAGGAGGAAACAATGAAATTTCGAACAATTTTCATCGGTTTATTCATCTTTCTAATTTTTTCAACGTTACAGGTGAATGGACAGACCCGAATTGTGGAACAGGGGAAAACTGAATGGGATCAGGGGATTCTCTTTTTCCGTTCAAACGACGGCAACTTTTCCACTCGTTTTGATGTTCGTATGTTCATCAATGGCGCCTATTTTTTTGAAAACAAAAACGAGCTCAGCAATGGTACTCATTTGCGAAAAGGTAGATTTGCCATGAAAACCACCCTCTGGAAAACCTGGCGCGCTGAGTGGGACATTGATGTTGCGGAAGGCGTCGTCGAAGTGAAAGATATGTTCTTCAGCTACGCCGGACTGAATAATTCCCATATCAAAGTGGGTAATTTTAAAATGCCTTTGGGACTCAATGAGTTGACTTCTTCCCGTTATCAGACGTTCGTTGAGCGCGCTTATCCCATGTTAGCTTTTGAAACCGACCGCCGCCTTGGCATTGAATATTCCAAGTGGGGCAACAAGTGGAATGTAAGAGCTGCTGTTTATGGGCAAACCATGGACACAGAAAAAAATAAAACAAAAGACGAAACAGGCAACGGAGCAGCTATTCGATTGGCAATCGCGCCGGTTTTGAATCAGGAAATGATTCTGCACGCCGGAGTTGCAGCGGTGTACCAAAAACCAGATGATGAAACCAACGCAGTAAAATTCAATAGCGAGCCCGAAACCAAAATTGGTGATGTAGAAATTTTGGACACGGACAACATTTTTAATGTTGATCATTTCACAAGAGTGGGGCTTGAAGGCGTCGCCTCTTATAAAAGCTTCACTCTGCAGAGCGAATATATTCAAACCGATGTCAGCCGCATGAATGGCTATCAGAATGCAACTTTCAGTGGCAGCTACGCATTTTTGAGCTGGGTTATCACCGGAGAATCCAAGCCATGGGATCCGACGCAGGGTGAATTCGGCCCAATCGTACCCAAATCCGACAAGCTGGGCGCCTGGGAACTGGCAGTACGCTTTAGTCATCTGGATCTGACCGACGAAACCGCCGGTATTTTTGGCGGCATGGCAAATAATATCACTGTTGGTTTGAACTGGTACGCTAATCCCAATGTGCGTTTTCTGTTAAACTACACATTAGTGGATAATTCAAAATTCGCCACTGGCGACGGCTTTATCGGAGATGATGATTTCAGCGTAATCCATGCGTTGGCAATGGTCTATTTCTAAATTTTAAAGATCAAATTCTGTATCATTATTCATCAGATTGTAATATGGGTTATTTATTTTTACTATAAAATTAGTTAAGGAGATAATTATGAAGTTCTCAAAATTATTCATTATCGCCGCACTGGGAATGCTTTTCCTGTTCGGATGCAGTTTAGATGAGTCCACTTCTCCGAATAACACTCCCAGCAACAGCGATATCAAGCTAGTCATTAACGAAATTTTAGCCAGCAATGATGCGGCAAATACTGATGAAAACGGTGAATACGATGACTGGTTTGAAATTTACAATACCGGCACAGAAGCTGTAAACATCGGCGGGATGTACGTCACTGATGATTTGCAGGATCTGAAAAAATGGCAAATTCCCACGGATAAACCGGAACAGACAACCATCCCTGCCGGCGGATTTTTAGTCATCTGGGCTGACGGGCAAATGGATCAGGGAGTGCTTCACGTAGATTTTAAATTATCCAGCGGTGGTGAGGACGTAGCTATAGTGGAATCCAACGGTTTAACAATCATTGATTCTTATACTTTTGGGCCGCAGCAAACAGATGTTTCAATAGGAAGAAATCCCGACGGCAGTGATAATTGGGTTTCTTTTTCCAAACCGACTCCGGGAGCATCCAACTCCGGTGCGCCGACAAATGTCGCGCCGCAAATCAGGAACGTGAGTATCAGTCCGGATTCGCTCACTGAATCCACTCCGGTGACAATCAGCGCAGAAGTGACCGATGAGAATGATAATTTGAGCACAGTGAAATTAACCTATGGCAAAAAAGATTCAATCAACACAACTGTGGATATGTCGCTGGACGGCTCACTGTACAAAGCAGCGTTAGGCACCTTCTCCGACGGTACAGTGATTTACTTTTTCATCGTTGCCATAGATGCCGAAGGAGAAACTGCGAAAACCGACACTCTGTCTTTCAGCGTTGGTTACATCCCGCCAACTCTTTACATAAATGAATTTTTAGCAAGCAATGACGCCAATTATGCGGATGAAAATGGCGAATATGATGACTGGATTGAAATTTACAATCCGGGCCCGAATCCGATTGACATTGGTGGTATGTACATTTCCGATGATAAAACAGACCTCACAACATGGCAGATTCCCACTACAGATCCGGGAAAAACGACAATTCCGGCAGGTGGTTTTTTAGTATTGTGGGCTGATAAACAATCGGAACAAGGTATATTACATGTTGAAATCAAGCTTTCTGGAAGTGGTGAAGATGTTGTTCTCACAGCTCCGAACGGAACTACTATTATTGATTCCTACACTTTCGGAGAACAGTCAACAGATGTTTCCATGGGCAGAATGCCGGACGGAAGCGACAATTGGGTGACTTTTACCACACCCACACCAGGCGCTTCCAATCATTAAAGAATGAATCAAATGAAGAAAATTTTTCTATTTACAATACTTTTACTCGGAAGCTGCAGCATTCATGAAAAGGAAGTGTTGCAGCCTTCCGATTCTCGGTTGCAACTAATTCAAGCACACCGCATGGAAGTAACTGAACCTTCGGGGTTATCACTGGATAAAAGCCGTCAATTTTTATGGACAGTGAACGATCCACCTTCCAATCAGGTGTACAAAATTGACCTGACAGGAAAAATCATAGAGACGCTGACCTATTCAGGGGATGATCTGGAAGGTGTCACGTGCGATATTTCCGAAGATGCGTTGTGGATTGCTGAAGAAAGCAAACGGGAAATAGTCAAAATTTCTTTTACCGGCGAAGAACTGGAAAGACACCCAATTGCCATCAGCGGGAACAGCAAAAACGGTCTCGAAGGTATTACAATGACACGGGATGGCGAAATTTGGTTGGTAAATGAAAAAGATCCGGGTGAGCTCATTCAGCTAACATCGGATTTTTCGATTAAATACCAATTTGTGCTTTCTGTAGCAACAGACTATTCCGGTATCTGTGCAGACACAACTGATGGCAGATTTTGGGTTGTGAGCGACGAAAGCCAGCTATTGTTTCTCTGGGATAAAAAAAATGGAGTCATTGAGCAGTACTCTCTTCCATTTAAAAAAGCCGAAGGCATAGCTGTTGATTTTGACAATGATCTGTTTTATATCGTCAGCGATTCTGAACAAAAACTTTATGTTTTTAAAATAGCAAATTAATCCAATAACTTAAGGAGAAAAACCATGAACAAAAAGCTACCAATTTTAATGATTCTGGGAGCCTTGCTGCTTTCCTTTTCGCTGGGAAACGCGCAAACTCTTCTGATCAACGAATTTCTCGCCAGTAACGACTCAACTCTCGCCGACGAATACGGTGATTTCGATGACTGGGTTGAAATTTACAACGCCAGTAGCGATCCGATCGACATCGGTGGAATGTACATCACTGATGATTTAACCGATCCGACGACGTGGCAAATTCCTGATACTTCCGCAGATTTGACAACTATTCCGCCGAAAGGTTTTTTGATCATCTGGTGTGATAAGGAATCTGAAGAAGGCGTGCTCCATGCTGAAATCAAGTTGAGCGGCGGTGGCGAACAAATTGGGATTTTTGCAGCAGACGGCGTCACTCCCATTGATACGCTCACTTTCGGCGAGCAAACAACCGATGTCTCCTACGGCAGGACAACAGACGGCGGCGATGAATGGGCATTTTTCACTGAGCCCACGCCTGGCAGAATCAACAATCCAAACCTCATGCTTTACATCAATGAATTTCTCGCCAGCAACGACACCACTTTCGCGGACGAATTTGGCGGTTATGATGACTGGATTGAAATTTACAACGCTGGCGACGAGCCGGTTGATGTTGGCGGCATGTACATCACTGACGACCTGGCGGACACTACGCAGTGGCAGATTCCTGCCAATCGCCCTGATTCGACAACCATTGCCCCGGGAGGCTTCCTCTTGCTGTGGTGCGACAAAGAATCGGAGCAGGGTGTGTTGCACGTAGAATTCAAATTAAGCGGTGGCGGCGAACAGATTGGTCTTTTTGCCTCCGACGGATTAACAGCTATCGATACTTTGACTTACGGCGATCAGAACACAGACGTTTCCTATGGCAGACTTCCGGACGGCAGCGATCACTGGGAATATTTTACCACACCAACGCCCGGAAAAACGAACTCGACGACTGGTATTACAGACCGGGCAAGGAAAAATCTGGCGACTGATTTTCAGCTCGGCCAAAATTTCCCGAATCCATTCAATCCGGAAACGATGATTTCTTTCCGGCTTCCCCAATCAGAAAAAGTCATGCTGACAATTTTTAATGTTCAGGGGAAAGAAATCAGAAATTTGATCAATGATGAATTTTCAGCAGGGTCGCACCGCATAAAATGGGACGGTAGAGACAATAGCGGCAACTTTGTTGCTTCTGGTGTCTATTTGTACAAAATTACTGCCGGCGATTTTCATCAAGCACGAAAAATGCTCCTGCTGAAGTAGGAAGAGACTTTCGACCAAAAAAGCCCCTCTACGTGAAGTGAGGGGCTTTAATTTTTACAAAACCGATTTTATTTCAGCATTTCAATCATCAAACTCAACTCATCGACTAACTTCTGTTCATCCCCGCCAAAGCCGACGCTTTTGAAACGAATTTTTCCTTTTTTGTCAATGACAAATTTGGTGGGAATTCCTTCGACACCAAAGGCAGACACGACTTCGCTCTTTAAATCAAAAAGCACGTGAAAATTGTAGCCATGATCCTTGACGAATTTAGCGACATTTTCTTTAACATTTTCGCCGCGCTCCCAGGTATTGATAAATAAAAATTCCACATCAGGATCATCTTTGAATTTATCTACAGCTTTCTGCATACCGGGGAACGACGCCTTGCAGGGACCACACCAGGTTGCCCAAAAATCGGTAATGATGATTTTACCGCGCAAATCTTTCAGAGAAATATCTTTTCCTTCCATATCAACCAGTGTAAAATCAGGTGCAGGAGTGTCAATCATTTCTTTCTTTAAATCACTGAAAAGCTTCTCTTTGCCTTTTTTCTGCAATTTTGCGAGTAACTCACCAGCGTCCTCATCCGATCCTTTAACCGCGGCATAAGCTTGTTTAAATTTTTCCTCAATTCCGGGAAAACCGAGCCCAGCCGGAATGAGTTCTTTCATAAAATTCAATGCCTGTTCACTGTTGCCTGTTTCAAGAAGCGTTTGCACGTAACGTTGATTCACATCACCGCTTTTTCTGTCCATAATTTTGACGGCCTCTTCAAAAACAGGGAGAGCCTCCTGCTTTTTCCCTAATTTGTAAAGCGCGTAGCCGTAAGTATCAAGGATATTGCCCAGCGGTGTTTTGAGCCGTTCGCGCCATTCTGCTTCAGTCAAGTAACTCGGCTTTTCTGAAATTGGTGCATCCAGTTGTTTGCGCGCCAGTTCAACGCCCTTCTTTGCTATCTGAGCGGCGGAATTTAAATTAATTCCCTCTTCCACCATATCCCATGCCAATGAATTATACATGGTCGCGGTGGGTTCAAGGACGATGTTTGAAATAAAATTTTCTGCTACATCAAACTGCTTTTTTTGCGCCAAATCTCTCAAAATTACAGATGAAATATAATCCGTATATCTTCCTTTCGGAAAATTTTTGCTATAATTTTTGTAAAAAGCGATCTTTTTATTCACATCCTGATAAGCACGGAACTCTTTGAATTGTCTCATTTCAGCAAACGTACCGGTAGGATCAGCTTTGATGACCTCTTGATAATACTTGTCAGACTTTTCCTGTTCTCCAACGCGATTATACCAGCTCGCTAACAATTCCTTCTGTTTCAATGAAATTTCCGGCAGCGCCTCAATGCTATCCAGAATTGCTTTTACTTTTTCTTTTCCATTTTCACGATCCGTGCGGACAATGAGATCAAGATACAGTGAGAAAAGCTTTTCTTTTAAGCCCGGATGAGCTGCAAATTCTTCATTCAAAAGACGAAGCGCCCTGGGTCTGTCTGTTTTGATGTCCAGGGGGTAGGCACCAGTATAAAAAATATAGGCAAGGCTACCGTTAGCACCTGCAGCGACATTTCCTTCATCATCGTATAATTTAATAAAATATCCCTGTCGGTCATTATTGTCCACTGTCTCTCCCGACCGGAAATTTACCGCCACTAAAGTAGCAGAATCCGCTGGAGTGAATGTCGCAGTCCACTTGCCTTCTTTTTTTTCCATTGCCGCATTTATCACAGTGGGCATCTCCGGTCCAAAAAATTGGTATGCCAACATCTCAACAGTTTTTGCACTTTCCAGAGGTGTCCCTTTGGGATGATATTTCACTACGACTTCCTGGCCTTGCTGTGGATTTTCCGGCAAAAAAGTAAACGTGCCCTGTTCTTTTCCGCATCCTACAAGCATAAGCACAGTCAAAGCGATAACCATAACAAATAAGCGTTTCATAAAACTATCCTCCTCCAACATTGTTTGCTTCCATTATTGATTCACAATATAAAGTATTTATGGCAACAATGCAATATATTTTTCCAAATTTTCAATATTTCAACTATTGGAAATCAATCAGAAAATTCAAACAAAAATTTTAAATCACTGCGGTGGTGTTTTTATCTTGATTTTTAAGTTTGAAATTGATATTTTAAAAAAATGAACCTGACAGATCATTGTTCTCAAAATTTCTGAAAAATTGCTCGCTCAAAGGAGCTTTGCAATTGCTAATTCAAACCAGCTTCCGAAAAGAGTTGACGCTACATGAGTCCAAAATTTTCACAAACAACAATCGAGCAAGTACGCAACGCTAATGACATCGTTGACGTCATTTCACAATATTTGACGCTCAAAAAGTCCGGCAAAAGATTTGTGGGACTGTGTCCGTTCCATCAGGATTCAGCCCCTTCGTTTTCCGTGGATCCTGATAAACAATTATTTCACTGTTTTGGCTGTAAACGGGGCGGTAGCGTTTTCAATTTTATCATGGAAATTGAAAAGCTCAGCTTCCCGGAAACGGTGAAATTTCTGGCTGACAGAGCCGGCATCAGGCTCGATGATTCACCGCGCAATTTGCAGCTTGAAAAAGAAAAAGAGACATTGTATTTTGTCAATCGCTGGGCAGCAAATTATTTTTACAAAAATCTATTCTCCCCTGCAGGAAAAGCGGGATTGGACTACATTCAAAGCCGGGGAATTTCGCCCGAGATGATTAAAAAATTCGGGCTTGGTTATTCACTTCCGCAATGGGATGGTTTAATCAAACAGGCGCAAAAGGATCAAATTTCTATAGATTCGCTCTTTAAAGCAGGGCTCGTCATTCGCAAAGACAATGGCGGCTATTACGATCGATTCCGCGGCAGATTTATGATTCCGATCATCGACCTCAGCAAAAAAGTGCTCGGATTTGGCGGCAGAATCATCAGCGATGCACCAGACCAACCCAAATATATCAATTCCCCGGAAACATCGATCTACCACAAAGGGTATGTACTGTTCGGATTATATCAAAGTCGATCTGAAATACAAAAGCTCGATCAGGTAATTTTTGTGGAAGGTTACACTGATCTCATTAGCCTTTTCCAGAACGGGATACAGAATGTCGTCGCCACTTCCGGCACTGCACTGACGCCCAATCAGGTGCAACTCATCAAACGTTACACGCAAAATGTCATCATGCTGTTTGATGCAGACTCAGCTGGTTCTGCTGCTGCAGTTCGCGGCGCGGAAATCTTTTTGGATGAAGGGATCGATGTTTCCATTGTCACATTACCGCCGAAACTCGACCCGGACAATTTTATTCAAACCCATGGAGCTGATCAATTTCGGGATTTGATTCGTCAAGCGACTTCGCTGACACAGTTTAAAATAAATTTGCTGGTGCAGCAATATGATCGGGAGACGAGTCAAGGCATCCAGAAAATCATCTCGGAATTGCTGAGTTCAGTGCTTCGCATGAAAGATCCGGTGCGACAGAATCTGACCATCAAAGAAATCGCCGAATACTTTGCTCTGGAAGAACGCGCATTATTTTCCAAATTGGAGCAGCTAAAAAGAGGCAAGAGAATCTTTCGTCCCGTTGAAAATGAAAAAGACGAAAAAATTACTGCCCAGCAGCCCCGGACTAAAAATAAATATGATCTTGCTGAAAAGGATCTGCTCAGGCTTGCCATTGCCGACATCAACTGGCTCCCCATCATCTTTATCAATATCAAACTGGACGACATTGCAGACCCATTGAATAAAGAGTTGTTTTCCCAGTTAATTGACATTTACAACAATTTTGAATTTGCCGAGACTGACAATATTACACAACACATCACCGACCCGCGCCTGGCGCCACTCATTTCCGAGCTGGTGAGTGAACCCCTCCCACCCAATACGGATCAGCGAAAACTGGCCATCGACTGTCTGGCAGCGGTTAAAAGAAGGACATACGAAAAATTCCTCCGTCTTGTGAACGCAGAAATTAAGGCGGCTGAAGCAAAAGGCAGAGATACCACAGATTTATTGCAACAATATTTAGAATTACGCAAAGGGATTGAAAATATTGAGTCCAAAAAATTCTTCAAAGAATATATTGACGAAGCGGAAGAATAAAATTAAAAAATTGTAGCGGTTTTAAAATCGCATAGCGGAAATTAATCGTTTTTGAATTTACATTTGAAACAAAAAGACCGGGTACAATTGTCCCGGCCTTTTTTTTATACTGAAAAAATTGTCAACTCTATTTTTCAATCGTAAAAGTCGCAGCGTCCAATGACTTATTGAACTGAAAATCCTTTATCACCACTTCCGATTGCTTCTTTCCGTTCGCTTTGCCCACAGAATGAAACGGAACCTTCACTCCTGCTACGTCTCGGAAATCATCTACAAATTCTTCCACTGTCGCCGGCCCTGTCGGCAGAGTTTCCTGATAAGAACTTCCCATTGGCAGCAATGTTTTTGCATCGAAATAAATATGAAAAACATTATCCCCTTTGGAGAACAACAAATCCACAGCGTTCTTGTCATTGAATTTTTTATTCCCAAGGAATTGGATTTGATAATCTTTAAGATATTTAGCAATGAAAAGCGGATCACGTGCGGAATTTGCCAGTAAAGATTTTCGCTGATTTTCCGGAAATGGCATGGACCCCATCGGGCTTTTCATGATTGCCTTTTCCCCATTCACGATGATTTCCATTTCTCCCTGCGGCGTTTTCATAATCATTTTTAATTTGTCCGGAAATTCACTGATCATTTTCGCGTCAAAACTCATTTCGTTGGGGCCAACAACCTGAGTCAAGACTAAAGATGAAACGAAATTTTTCAACCCACTAATTTTTTCCATCCCGCCCATTGCTTCGACCGTTTTGAGAAAAAATTGTTCGCCCTTTTCCAGCGATTCAGTAGTTGCCTCTGGCGCCTCTACTTTGGGCTCGGGAATGGAGATATCAATCACATTGACCTTTCCCAGCGTCGAAAGCGGTTTGTCAAATTCAGCCTGATTTCCGACAACCAAAATTTGCACTTGATCAGGTTTTAAATATTTTTTTGCCACGCGAAAAACATCTTCACGCGTTACTTTTTCCACACCTTGTTTAATTTGAGCTGCAAAATCGAGCGGATAACCGTAGAATGCATACGTCAACATACGGTTGATAATTTTCCCTCTGCTGTCAAAATTAAAAACAAACGAATTGAGGAACTGATCTTTTGCCCGTTGCAGTTCTTCTTCAGTGACCATTTCCTCTTTCATGCGTTTCATCTCTTGCAACATTAGCTCGATGGCATTGATCGTTGAACCGGATTTCGTTTGGGCTCCGGCGGTAAAAACTCCCGGATAATTGTAATTGCTCCCGTAATTTCCCCACACGCTGTACGCCAGCCCTTTATCCGTACGAATATTTTTGAACATGCGCTCAAAAGACAAAATTTTATTCATCACATTTAAAGCAGGCAAATCCGGATTATTCATCAAACCGCCAATGTAGCCTACCATAATATTCGTTTGATTGACGTCGGTTTTCTCAATGTAATTAACAGAAAAGTGAAATTTGTAGTCTACTTTGGGAATGGGCGGTATATTCAGTTCTCTTTTTTCCCAACCGGCAAAAGCTTTTTTAATTTTTTTCACCATATCTTTTGTTTTGAAATCGCCCCAAATAGCGATCATCATATTGTTGGGAGCGAAAAATCGTTTATAAAAATCTACAATATCCTTCTGTTGAATCGCATCGATTGTAGCATATTCTGGCCGCCGGGCATAGGGACTGTCCGCGCCGTAAATCAATTTATTAAATTCCCGTCCGGTTATTGCATGAACGTTATCATTGCGGCGGGCGATGGCGGACCGAGCCTGGATCTTTGCCAGTTCAATTTTTTCTTCGGCAAAAATCGGATTCCTCAAAATGTCCGCAAAAATTCCCAGCACTTCCGGCAGATTCTCTTTAAGCATGGACACCGAAGCATAGCCGGAAGTCGTTCCGATTCCGGTTTCGATGGATGCCGCCATTGTCTCTAATTTTTTATCAATTTCATCGCCGGAGAGATGTTTAGTGCCCCCGGTGCGCAAAACATCGCCTGTAATCGACGCTAACCCGACTTTGTCGGCGGGTTCGTAAACAGAACCGGTGTGAAACATGGCGCGCATGTCAATAGTCGGATAGTCGTGATCTTCCACCAGGAATAGTTTCATGCCATTTGTCAATTCAATCTGTTTGACCTTGGGAATATTTATCTTTTTTAACGGTGGAAAATCGAACTTTGATTTCGGACTTTTTTGAGCAAAGGACAGTACTGACAACCCCAGCACAAAAACAAGCAGTAATCCTGTTATTTTAAAAATTTTCTTGTTCATGTCTCATCCTCTATTTTTTACATTTCTTCTTTTAATTTCATTCAAATGAAGATGATTATTCCGCTTCATTTTCAGGAACAATTTCTCCGATTGTGCGATTTTTGACAGTCAAATATTTTTTTGCTACACGCATGATATCTTCAGGTGTGACTTTTTCAATTTCCGTAATTTGATCAAAAGCCTTTCCCCAATCGCCGTGGATGACCTCAAAATAAGTTAATGTAGAAGCAATGCTGGCATTCTGTTTCATGCCGTCAATCACTCCCTTTTTTGTTGACTGTTTGAATTTTGTCAATTCTTCTGCTGTTACCGGTTCGTTTTTGATGCGTTCAATCTCTTTTTCGATCAATTCCAGGCACTCATCATTAGTATGATTTTTCGCCGGTACGGCGACAAATGCGACGAGATTGGGAAATTTTGTCCCGGGAAAACCGTTAAAAGTGCCGGTCTGAATCGCAATTTTCTTGTCCTTCACCAGAGATTCCCACAATCTGGAGGAACGTCCCTGACCGATGATGTTTGCTAATGCGGACAATGCGGCATCATCAGGATCAGTTTCTGCGGGACGATGGTAGCCCACGAGCAAAATCGGTTGCGATTGAACAGAAACTTTCACAATTCGCTCGCCCCATTGTTCCGGCTCTACTGTACGAACAGGTCTTGGTGCAGGTCCCTTCGGAAGCCTGCCAAAATAAATTTTCGCCAATTTAAAAACTTCCTTTGCTTTCACATCACCGACTATGGCGACCGTCAAATTGCGCGCCTGATAATATTCTTTGAAATAATTAGCCACATCCTGACGAGTGATTTTTAGCAGATCTGACATGTGACCGACAACAGAATGATGATACGGATGTGCTTTGAAAGCTGATGCCAGAAAATCTTCCATCAACCGCCCGATAGGCTGGTTCTCCAAACTGAGACGCCGCTCTTCCATAACCACTTTTTTTTCTTTGTAGAATTCGCGAAAGACAGGATTCAAAAAACGATCGGAGGTCACAGACATCCAGAATTCCAACCGATTAGAAGGCAAACTGTTGATGTACTGCGTGGCGTCGTTGCTGGTGTAAGCGTTGATTCCGGCGTCGCCTTGCTGCATGAACAGATCAAAAAGTTCATTATTGATGACGTACTTCTTCGCCTCATCCTGGAGAGCAGTAAATTTAGTATTCAAAGCCGACAATTTAGCCGTATCCGGATTTAAGCCGTATTTGGTGCTGATAATTTCAGCGTACAATTTGTCCATCTGCTCAAAAATTTTCTTTTCAGCATCGTAATCTTTGGTTCCGATAGTTTTCGTCCCTTTGAATGCCATGTGTTCCAGCAAATGAGAGATGCCTGTAATGCCATTCACTTCATTGGCAGCCCCGACATTTGCGTACACGTGAAACGAAGCTACTGGCGCGTCGTGCCGTTCCATGACGATAAATTTCATACCATTATCGAGCGTGTATTCCGACACTTTTTTCTTCATGGAATCAAAACTCTGCGCCAACGCCAAAGATGCCATCAGGCACAAAGATAAAACAAGGATAATCAACAGTACAAACAACCTTTTTTGTTTCATTGTGTCCTCCAATTAAATTTCAGATGCAAATTTAGGAAAAATATTGTTAATATAAGCAAAAGACCAACGGCTATATAAAAATTCCTTACGATAAAAAAGAACAATTGTTTCATTTATGAATCAGTATGTTTAGTGAAATAAAAGTTTTGTTAAGCCACAAAAAAAGATAAAATATGAGGTAGTATCAGCAGGATGAAGTTCGTTGTTTGTATTTTTTCTTAATGCCCATTTATCCGATGAATTATTAAAATGCATCAATATATTGCATTTTTATTTCTGCAACAAAATTTTCTGCGTCTTCAAGTTGGCTTTTGGCCTCCTCAAAAGTAACAATAATATAATCCCCATAATCGCTTCTCTCCCGCGAGAATTGCGCTTTCTTTAACAACCTACCGTAATAAGGATCAATAATTTTTGTTTTTACAAAATGTTGGTTGAAGAAAGAAATAATACCACTGTGTTTTCGACTATCCAATTCCTTTAGAGCCAATAAAGCCCTCACTGCCGAAAACATGGCATAATAAGATCGTGACAAAGAATCTTTCAGGTGATTTTCATTGAGCAAAATTCGTGCGGATTCTAATTTCTCTGTTGCTTCCTGAAATCGATATTTTGCAAGGTCAATACGAGGGCGCTGATTCACAACGAAACCCCTTCGCGTTGAATGTTCTGTATGAATTCTGTTTCCCAAATTCGATTTTGATCAAATTCCTCAATTGAAAAAATGGTCAATGAGATATTTACATCATATTCTAAATCAACTTTTAAACTGATATCCGCAATGGTATCTAAAATTGACTGCGTACGCTCACGCACAACTATCAATATATCAATATCAGAATCGTCATGGGATTTCCCCCGAATCTTTGAGCCAAATAACCGGATTTGGATTACCTGCTCTTTTAGTTCGTTCTTTATATTATCGACCAGCGTGTTTATAGCATTTTTCTCATTTAATGTCAAATGGGTCGGAGCAGCCATGTTATTCCTCATATT
>NATN01000260.1 GCA_002085355.1 Candidatus Zhuqueibacterota bacterium 4484_87
GATGGCCACTTTGCCATCTTTGAATAGAATGCTCGGTGAAATTGTGGAACGCGGTTGTTTGTTTGGCTCGGCGTTATTAATTTGGCTCATGGGCGAAAAGCTTGTCATGCCATTATTGAGCAGAAAACCGCACACAGAAAGTCCGCATCCCCAAAATCGATTCAGGGTTTGTGTCACGGAAACAGCATTGCCATCCTTGTCAATGACCGAAATATGTGTGGTGCTGCCGTTGATTTTTTCCTGTTTTGGTTTTCGAATATCGATTTTCCCCGGATTTGTTTTCTTCGGATTAGCTGGATTTGCTTTAAGGAAATCAATTGTTTCGAATCTGGAACGGGCGAAAGTTTTTGTTATCAATGTTTCCGTCGGAATCGATGCAAATTTCGGATCGCCCAAATAGGCAAGCCGATCAGCGTATGCGCGTTTCATCGTTTCAGCCATGAAATGAAATGTCTGCGGATTAGTTTCGAAACTTCCCCATTTTGATAAGTCTTTCAATTCTAAAATATTAAGAATCTCCAAAACGGTAGCCCCGGACTGAGGCGGGGGCGCCGTTGCGATGGAGAAATTTCTGTACGAACCGCGCAGCGGATTGAGTTGGCGAATACGATAATTCATCAAATCCTTTTTGCGCAGGGTTCCGCCATATCGTTGGACTTTCGCCTCGATGGAGTCGGCGATTTCCCCTTTGTAAAATATATCAGGCCCGTTCTCGGCCAATTTTTTCAAGGTTTCCAAAACGCGGTTATTGACAAGAGTGTCACCCACTTCCGGCGGAAGCTGATCCGGAAGATAAATTTGTTGAGTTTCCGGAAACTGCATCAATTTTTCATAAGAATTGAAAATAATATTATGAAAGAACTCGTCAACCGGGACGCCTTTTTCCACCTTTGCGATAGCTTTCAACAGCAAATCTTTCCATGAAAAAGTCCCATAGTGAGTCAGTGCAAAATGGAGTCCGGCAACTGTTCCCGGCACCAGGATGGCGCGAGCCGAATTGCTCTCTTTCAGCCTGTCAAAATTTTCAGGTACATTCGAAACCGCTTGTTGGTAGTAGTTGATGTAAGTCAGGCTGTCAGCATCGTGGAGATAAACCAACATCCCGCCGCCACCACCGAGGCCTGAGGCATGTGGTTCAACGACTCCGGCTAAAATAGCAGTACCGACGGCTGCGTCCACCGCATTTCCGCCGGATTTCAAAATTTCGATACCAAATTCAGACGCCATGGGGTGCGCTGAAACGACCATGCCATTTTTTGCCGAATACTCATTTGCCAGAGCGACGGACACTGAAATTGTCCAAAAGAAAAAGAGGATTTTTAATGAATTTTTTAACATCTGATTCTCTCGATAAATTTTCTTATTTCTCTGCTCCAAAAATTGAAATTAATACATCTTTGGCATTCAAAATTTTATCAATGTACTTCAACGGAATTTTTTTGCCATCAGCAATTTTTTTGAAAAATCCATCTTCATCACCATCTTTGAGCACGACGAGGTAGTCGGCATTTTCCGCGGCAACTTGATTGAATTCGTCTGAGAGAGAACCGCGTCGTTTTTTGCCGCCCAGGTGCATTGTCACGATTTTCATTTTTGCTTTTTTAGCTGTATCGATCAGAGATTTCACGCGCTTCATTTCCTGATCTTTGTCAATATTTGCCGCGCCGAGTCCCTTGGTGCTGCCGCCGCTGACCAGAATTAGGGTCTTATTAGCTTTGAGCATGTCCGGCTGCGCCAATTTATCGTATTGAAATTTGAGACCGGCTTTCTGGGAAAGAATTTTTACCATCATTCCTTCGGGACTTTGCCCGGCTGCTGTGATCAGAAATGGCTGTTCAGCTTTGAAATCACCGGCAAAAAGAACAGTAACGCTCAAAATAAGTCCGAATGCGAGTAATAGAGAGATGCTTTTTTTCATTTTCTTATTTCTCCTTCTGTTTGAAAAGAATGCCACCAAGACACCAAGACTCGAAGCTCCTCCTCCCATTTTTTATTTATTCCATGGAGGTTTTGAGTCTTCGAGACAAAACTTTTTTTGATTAGTTAAAAAAGAAACCAAATTTATTTCTTCGTTTGCAGATAAGTGCCGCCAAGACCCCAAAACTAGAAGTCCTTTCCTTTCTTTTTTATTTATTCCTTTGAGTCTTCGAGGCGGAACTCTTTATTTTGATTCATTCAAAAAGAATCCAATTCCTTTCTCTGTAATTTCTTGAAAATCAGGAATATTTCCAATTTCAATCAATTTATCCGCATGATATCCATTCCACACTTCAAAAAATTTCTGCAGCGCCGCCAGATGTCTGCCGACGCGAACTTTGAGCGGAATCCCTTCCGGGGGGAAATCGACTGCTAATAAGCCGTGGGCTGCTGCTTCTGTGTAAATTTTGTCCTTTCCGTCGATGACCGCGTCCGGAGTAAGTTTGCCGTGATATCTCCCCTGGACTGTATTTGCCGTCTCCATTAAAATCGCAGCGATGCCTAATTGATCGCCCCATTCGCGATGGGAGAGACCGCGAAAATGTTCCGGCGACGGTTATGAGCCACAATGGCGTTGATCACCGGATATTCCAGTGAAGCTTCGTGGAGATCAAATGCCAGATCGACTTTTTCCTTTCTCAGCAATTCCATGATAGCAAAAGCCACTTTTTCCGTGAGCGATCCGTCAGGCTTGCCGGGATAGGAACGATTTAAATTTCGCGTTTCTCCACCGGATAACTTTTGCCCCGAAGGAAAATGGCGATAAACTTCCGGGTCAGGCCACTGGTCAATGGGATTGGTATTTCGCGAACCAAAACGGAACCAGCGCATTCCGTGAGGTGTGGGAATAAAAAAACGCTGCGGATTTGCTTCCTGGGGATCGTTGTGCGAAAATGCGCTGTTGTTTGCTCTTGGAATTACAATTAGCCTGCCTGCCTGAACTTGCGCTCGCTCGATGAGGCAGATTGCAGTGATAAATCCAGCCGGCTCGTTGGGATGAGTCCCGCCGAGAATGAGCACTGTTGCGCCCGGATTTTCTCCTTCAAAAAAATAAACTTCCGTGTCACCATTCGTTCCCCGTAACGGAGAAAAGTAGTCGCTCAACATTTTCTTTTCCGAGATTCCCTGTCCCGGATAAATTGGCTCCGGTTGCCTCATGCGCAAAAAATCGCGTCCGGCAACTGCCGCAAGAAAAACGGAAAAAAACAGAATGACAATCGCTCGAATTTTTGAGTTTTTCATTTTGCCTCTACTTGATTAAAAGAACTCTGAGTATCAAAGGAATTAGAACAATCAAATGCGTGAGTTGATTCCGCCAGTTTTTTTCTTTGAATAAATCAACTATCGAAAGAATCAAAATCAGCCCAGTAATGAGCAGGTAAATAATTTTTAACATGGTCATTCCTTATTCTTTTTAGCTAAAAGTTTTCCAGAAACCTGGTATTTCAAAAATGCCAGGTTTCTAAAATCCGTGAAGATCCGCAAAATCCGCGTTCATCCGCGTGCTATTAAATGCAATGCACAATTTTTAAACAATCAGAAATTTCTCCAGAACATTAGCCAATAAAATCATCCCGATTCCATAAATTGCCACAAGTAACGCGTATGGCAAACAAACTTTTAAAATGCGAAAATAATTTTTCTCTTCAACAACTTGTGCTGCGAAAATTCCCGCCAATGCTGTCGGCGGCATCAGATCGCCAAGGCTGGCGACGAGCGTGAGCCCTGACGCAACGATGATTTCGTTCTGTCCGAGCAAGGCTAAAAGAAAGGGGACGCCTAACACGTAGGATGCGCCATAAGAAGAAATTGCGCCGAACAGCGGCAGGGAAATCATAATCCCGATGTAAAGCCAGAACGACGGCAATTGTGTGGCGTTAACAATCAAGAAGCCGCGCACGCCGGTCAGTGTCATGATTTGAATGAACATGCCAATCCCGACGAGAATGCCCATCACCGGCATGGCGTCGTGAATTGCCTGCAAAGCAACTTTGTAAAAGTTGAAATTTTTACCGGATTTGAAAGCTGTCAAACTGGCGATGATGAAAATGAGGGGCATTCCCAGCGATGTGTATTTGCTCGGAAAAATTCGCGTTACGAGCATGAGAATGACCAGAATGATGATCGGCAGAAAAAGTCGCCAGGCAGATCGGTATTCCGGTTTTTCGGGCAATTTTTCCAGAACTTTTTCAATGTCCACAGATTTGACGTAACGGTAGCCGATTGCCAGTGTGGTGAAAATTGCCAGCGGCAGAGATGCAAAAAGCAGCGGCAATTCGAAACCAATGTAGGGCATATCCACGCCGCCGCCGATGATCATTGCCGGGACATTTATCGGCGGAGCCACCATGCCAAAAAGGGCAGCCATGGCGATAATTGTGCCTGTTTTGACGCGAGGAATTCCCAGATGCATTAACGCCGGCGCGACAATGGCGCCTGTTGTCAAAACTGCTGCAGTGGAAAGACCTGTGATCATGCCGGGAAACATGATGAAAAGCGTGATCAGTGTCAACATCCAGAACGGTCTGTCGTGGAGGTGGATGATGATGAGACGACTGATTTCGCCGAGCGCGCCGGTGGCTTTGATGATTTCCATGAAAATCATGGCAGTGGCGATGATAAGAATCGGATCCAGGTAAGCAAAAGTTCCCTCGACCAGATGCCGCACCGGAACGCCGTAGCCTGCAATTAGAGCGCCCAGAACCGCAGAAATCGCCAGGGAAACGCCGATGGGAAATTTTGTCAAAAAAACGAGCAATGCGAAAGCGAGGATCATTACGATGAGAATAATCAGTTCCATGCGAAAATTAGCTCCGTATTTTTTTAATCACACAAAGACGCAGAGACACAAAGAATTTCTAAATTAAAAAAGCTTCGTTTCTTTTTGTCTTGGTGGCAGAAAATTATTTTAACTCTTTAGACAATTCGATCAATTTTTCAATCTGATAGCCTGATTTTTTGCTGATTGATTGCAGATTTTCCGCGATGTAGAAAATCTTTTTTGCTTTTTTATTTGCTGTTGTTTTTTTTGATGGCATTTCAAACAACGCAACCAATGTCAACCATCTGATGAGCGATTCAAAGTTTTCTTTGTTGTACCACAAAATATCTTCGTAGCGATTGACGCCGAGAAAATTTTGTATCTCTGAATAGGCGAGCAAGTTTTTTAGCAAATGATAAATCGGCTTTTCTTCTTCCAAATTTTCATGCCAATCCTGAAATAAAACAAGAATTTCTGTTAGTAAAATAATACGTTCGATTTCGTTTTCGGCGATTTTCGATTCTGTGAGCGAATGGCGCATTAATTTCCCTAATAGCCATTCGTCGATATAGCTGCGGCTCAACTCGGCGTGGTCGTTTTCAGCGATGAGTTTGCCAATGTCACGCAAGGCCAGGAAAAAGAATAATTTTCTTTCCCACTGAATTTCTTTGTTTTGAATTTCCATGAACAATTTTTTGAAGGCAGTCTGATATTTTTTTATGGTCATAAATCCTGAAATGGAATCAGGCAGATTTGATACTCGAAATAAATTTTTCTTGAAACCTTCAATAATTTTTGACGTTTTGTTTTCCGCAGCGACAAATTTTGCCGCGACTGAAATAAACCCATCAAAAGATTGCATGAGGTAATCAGTTGCCGAATATACTGAAGCCGTTCGTAATCTCCTGAATTGTCTTAAGCTTTCCTGATGAATCAATTTCTCAAATTGCAAATGAACGGGCTGCAAGTACAATTCCTTCACCGTTTCTTCAATGTTCGGCACGCCGCGTCCGTTGAGATAATCGTTGAGCTGGGCATAGTGATGCCATTCATTGTCTTCCACTTCGCGGAAATCCAGGAAAACTTGGTATTTGAATGCTTCCAATTCCACATACAAGCCATCGTTCCAGAGCTGGCGGTTGCTGCGAATAAATTCCAGTCCGTTGATCTGATCCCGAAAAATAGTAAAATAGCGATCGTCATTTCGCAAACCCAGTCCCTCGGCAAGCGACTTTTGTTCCAGATGTTCGCCGGATTCGGTTTTCACCTTGTATGCAACTGAAGTTTTGATCCAGCCTCTGGCACGTTCAAATTTATTATTGAAAACTACCAGTGCACGTTCGTCTCCGGAGCGATTGGAATAGGCGAAGACATTTTCATTGACATATCCTTCGGTAGCGAAAAAATCGTAGAGAAGAAAATTTTTCACATCTGCGAAAAGATAGC
>NATN01000261.1 GCA_002085355.1 Candidatus Zhuqueibacterota bacterium 4484_87
GAGAGTCTGCCAGGTGAGCCGGAGCATCTGCGCCACAGACAGGCTGAAAATTCCCATCAAATAGGAACCGAGCACCAGCGCCAGCCAGATGCTTTTGCGGGCGACAATCAGGATGAAGAGAAACGAGATAAAAAAACCGAGCCAGATAATCATGCGCCGCTCAAAAACTTTTGAATACGCGCGCCAATGGCGTACCTGGCGCGGAAAGTGAAATGTCGCACATGTAACCGAGCGGAGTCTGCGAAACGTCGTATCCCGAAGACGTGAGCCGTTGCGTCGCCTGCGCAAAGATATCTTTCACGGTTGCGGCAGAGCCTTTGCTGTCCGAAAGATGCGAGAAAGAATGGAGCACTATTTTTTTCGTTCCGTTTTTTCCGGCGAGCCACTTCAGATTTTTTATCAGCCGTGTGACGGAATGGGAAATTTTTTCCTCGTCTTCAGCCTCCACGTGGATGAATCCCAAAACAGCGTTTTCGGCAACGCCTTCAATGGCTTCATCATCAAATTCGTCCGAAGCTTTCAGTACCGGGTTGTAGTGGAAAGATTGTACGTAAAACATGAGCAATTTCATTGTTTTCCTGCCATTTCTTCTTTTCGAAAACGATTCCATACATTGAAAAAAACAATCACGCCCAGAATTTCCGCCATTGCCAATAGCTCCCAGTGATAAAATTCAGGACTTTGCTGGCGTACCACAAGCGGGGCGTCCAGAATGAACGAAATAAAAATCAACACGGGGATCATCAAAAAAGGAAGCCACTCCCATTTTTTGAGTTGAAAACGAGAGCCGCTGTCTTCAACGAACAAAATTACCAATGCCCCGACGATGAGCGAGACGGAAACAATGACCGGCGCCAGCACTGGTCCCACCCACGGGGCAGGAATAAGAAACAGCAAATCCCAGGTAAAAAATGACGCAGGCCAATCGAGAAAAACCTTGAGCCAAACGTAATACCAAATATCCCAGATGCCAAATGACAACATGAAATAGGCAAAACGCGTCCAGCGGGTTTTTCCCGCAATGAACGCTACCGCCAGCAACATGACCAGCGTCGCCATTTCTCTGCCGATTTCAATGAGCGCCATTTTCTGCGGGATGATGATGATCGGGAAATGAAATCCATCCGGATAATAGATCTGACGCAGATAAACAACGACGGCGGATTCCAGATACGCCATGGCAACGCCAAAAAAGAACATCCAGAGCAAAATTTGTCTGTTTTCTTTTTTGATTTGCACGGGTAAGTACTCCATTTTTCTGTGACGCAAACCTCGATCTGTATCAAAAGTGAAAAATTAGTTAAAACCACGAAGGGCACGAAGTCCACGAAGAATTTACAAATCTTTTAACTTATTTATTTCCAATAATATACTCTTTGTGACCTTTGCGTCCTTTGCGGTTTCAAAAGGCTTTTGATACAGCCCCTGGTTTCTACATTTTTTTCTACCCCACCAAACGCGCCCGCAAAAGGCGGACAATATTTCTGAAATATGTTTTTTCATCAAAATCGTCGAAACCGCGTGCTTTCAAATAATTTTTCCAATCCACTTTCAAATAATCCTGCGCCAGCCGGCACTCTGCTTTTTTGAAAATCAGACGAAAAAACCAGGGCTTTTTTCCCAGATCAAATTCCTGATAATCCAGGATAAAAAGCTCGCCGCCGGGTTTGAGAGCTTTTCTGGCATTGGCGATAATTTTCTCCTGTTTTTCCGGCGGAAAGCCGTGAAAAACAAAAGAAAGCAGTGCCTTGTCAAATTCATTCTCCAACGGCAGCGGTTCATCGATACGCATTTTCTGAACGTTCACATGGGCAAGTTCCGCACAATTTTTCTCAAATTGCGCGATCATTTCATCGCCGATATCCAGCCCTAAAATCGAACCTTTTTCCGAAAGAAACTCTGCCATCAGGCAAGCGTTTCTCCCGGTACCGCACCCCATGTCCAGAATTCTATCGTCGGGCTGAATATTCATGTCCGAAATCACTCTGCGAATGAACGATTTGTATTTTCCCAACGAGATAAAATCCAGGAGTGCATCGTAGTGTTTTGCTTCAAAGCCTTTTATTTCAACTTTTGTCTCTTTTGGCATTGAGTCTCTCTTTTTTACAATGTATTAAGAAATATTGTGTTTTTTGCTGTAATCAGTCAAATAAAAGCCGCTGCCATGAAAAATCACTCCGGCGCCCTTCCCGATTATGATATCCGCCACAGTCCCGCACTCCGGGCAGGACACCGTGGATTCATCCATGATGCTGCGAAACAGTTCAAATTCATGACCGCATTTTTTGCAACGATAATCATAAGTAGGCATTTCTTTTTATCCTTCCTTTCATTCGAAAATATTCTCTACCATCAAGATTCGAAGACACAAAGTTTTTTCTTGTTATCTTCCTAAGTAGCTTTTTCTTACTTCTTTTTCAACTATAAATATGAATGACCAGTTGAGATTTTTTAAGTAAAATAGCAATGAAAAATAATAAAAGCCTTACGGCTTAATTCCTAAATTGAATTGGAGCTAAGGCGTCAGCCTTTTAAAAACAATCAATTAGCGGCTTATGTTCGATTTTAACTAGTCATTCACATTATAAGTTCACGCTGATCACGCGGATTTACGCAGAAATGACAAAATAATTTCTTTCCTCGTGTCCTCCGCGTATCTGTGGCTACCCCACAGATTTTTTGACAATGAAATCGCCTTTGTTCACACCTAAAATTTTCGCGACGTGGTCGCATTTCGCCATCAAAATAAAATAGAGCGGTCGATGGCAATACATCAGACTTTCAAAATTCCCCTGACCTTTGGAAATGATCAAATCCGCGTCGTAGAAAATCTTCTTAAATTCAGCCGACGTGTCAGGCAAAATTGTACCCGGCGCATCGTCGCCATTGTCGATGATTTTTACCAATTCACCCAACCCGATTTGTTCCGCATCCTGCCGCGTGGCATCATTAATCACCGGATTCCCGCGCACAGCGAAATAAACGCGCGGATGTTTCATGGTTTGCAGCAAAATTCGATCCAACACAATCTCTCCGGCGTTATCAGCCAGATAAAGAATCGTTTCTGCAGACTGAATATCTTCTTCCAATTTCTCTGAATCATCGATGGCTAACTTCACTGTTTTCGCTTTTTCAATGGTGCTGTGAATGTCGAAATTATTATTCGCGACAAAATCAATCACATTCCCGGCAATCGCCAACCGCAGCGCGGCTTTGAACGGACGATCACTCTCTTGCACAAATTGCGTCAACTCATCATATCTTTCCAGAAGCAATGAATTAAATTTCTGCTTCAAAGCGGCGTAGGGATCAGCGTCGCCAAGAAATTCACGAATCAGCCGGTGCAAATCTCTGCCCATCTCAATTGGAGACTGATCAAAAGATACATCGCTCAAAAATCGCAATACTTCTTTAATCAGCGGCTCGCGTTTTTCAGGCGCGGCAATGTCATTTTTGATTAAATTAATCACGCTTCCCATGGCGCAGGGAATGCATTCGTAGGAAAAGGAAATCATTTCCGGATATTTTTCGCTCATTTTATTTTCTCACTATTCTCTGGGTCCAAACAATTTCGTTCCGATTCTGACAATATTCGCGCCCTCCTCGATGGCAACGCGGTAGCTGTTGCTCATGCCCATGGAGAGAAATTTCATTTCAACATCTGGTAAATTTTCTTCTCTTATCTTTTCAAAAATTTCTTTAGTCACGCGAAAATAAGGTCTGCCGCTATTTATCTCAATGAGAACAGGCATCACTTTTCCGTGTTGTTCGCACACACGATCAATGACCTCTGCTAATTGCAGCGAATCCACCGTCTCGATCATATCAAAAATCGGCACGGCTTTTTTCACCTTGTTTCGTTGCAAATGACCGATCATGTGCCATTGCACCTGCCTCCCGATGACTGCAAACATCTGCTCCGCTTCCTGCACGTAATTATGACCGATGACCTTGACACCCGCTCTGATTGCAGCGAGCGCCTCATCCGGCGTGCGGGTTTTCGCCGCTGCCACCAAAGTGATGTGCGGCGGAAGAGATTGCAATATTTCCCGAACCAATTCTTCAACCATAAAATTTTTCCTCTTGATTCAACACACGGTAGAAAATTCCCCGATTCAATCTTTCGGTTGAAATCTTATTTTGTTCCATCAATCCATTAAGATATTTTTTGATTTCAGCCGACACCAGCCCCAATGATGAGCTCAAATCCTCCAACGTGCAGGGACGACGTTTCAGTGTCTGCAAGATTGCCTGCTCCGTGGAAAAATCATAGCCGCGAATGCCGGTAATTGGGCTGAAACGGGCGATAATTTCCGTATCCCATTCTAAAAACGCAGCAATTTCCCCGAGTCGCTCCCGCACCATTGGCTTGACCCAGGATTCGGTCCCGGGCCTGTCGAGCGAATTTAACTGCACCTGATCCGGCTTGATGCGATGAACAGCCGTTTTTAAATTCTTTAATTCGGATTCCGAGTCATTCAGCCCTGGAATGATGAAAATTTCCAACAACATCTTCCCGGAAAATCTCTCCCGCAATGAAACAAGTCCGTCCAGGACCTTTTCCACTGTCAGATTTTCAGCCGGACGATTAATACGACGAAAAACTTCTTCAGATGCTGCGTCCAGCGAAGGCAAAATCATATCCGCAGGCAAAACATCTTCCACGACTTTCGCATCGCTGAACAATGTGGCATTTGTCAATACAGCAATCGAATATTGGGGATAATTTTTTTTCAGGAAACGAATGATTTCGCCAAGCGCGGAGTGAAGCGTTGGCTCACCCGAGCCGGAAAAAGTGACAAAATCCAGTTCCGGAGAAGTACTCAAAAATGATTGCAATTCCCCTATCACATCTTGCGTAGGGACATATTCCCGACGATCAGGGACCAGATTTGTCGTTCTTCCGCATTCACAATACACGCAATCCAGCGAGCAGGTTTTGTAGGGCATCAAGTCCACGCCCAGTGAAATTCCCAACCGCCGGGAAGGAACGGGTCCAAATAGATATTTATAGTCAACTGTTTTTTCCGACATTCATCGCTCCGCTACTTTCACGCAAATTCAATCTTCCAACAATCAAAATAACCTTTCAAATAAAACAAAGGCTTTATGTTCAATCAAAATTCGGACGCCGATTCCCATCAAAACGACACCGCCAACGATCTCCGCCCGCTGTCGGAACAAATCACCCAGACGGTTTCCGAATGAAATGCCCAGCGATGACAGCAAAAGTGCAATGGCTCCAATAACCAGCGCCGGATAAAAAATTGGTATTTCCAGCAAGGCAAAACTCAACCCCACGGCAAAAGCATCAATCGACGTAGCAACAGAAAGCAACACCAGCCGCCAACCTCGCGTGGGATCGTAGGTTTGTTTTTCTTGTTCCGGTTTTCCTCCATCCATGATCATTTTGACACCGATTCCAGCCAAAAGAAGGAATGCCACCCAATGATCAAAGTCGCGCACCAAAGCAACGACTGTTGTGCCTGCTAACCAGCCCAAAAGAGGCATTAAAAATTGTAACAATCCAAAATGAAAACCAATTCGAAATACATGCCGAAAATGCACTTGGCGCAAAATCAAACCCGACGCTACTGCCACAGTAAAAGCATCCACTGCCAATGCAATCGCAATCAACAAAACCGAAGTAAAACCCAAAAATTTATCCTGACCTTTTATTCGCTATAATTTTCATCTATAAAATCATTCAATTCCGACAATAATTTTTCCGGATTCTCCACATGATCCATCTCAAACAACTCACCGACCGAACACCACAACGGTTCACCGCAGCGAATGCACCGGACATTATTCGCCGTCAAAAAATGAACGGATTTGGGATATTTTAACGCCAAATCCTCCACATCTGTTTCAAACGTAATTTTTCTTTCATTTTTCTCCGCCATACTTCACCTCCTGCAAAAATGGAAATCAATTCAATCAAAACTTTTTTCATTTAAAAATGCATAAAAAGATGGTCTCTGCTTCCGGATTTCAGAAAGAAGCAAGAGACCATCTTTCGATTGATGTCATGCCGTTTGATATGATTTCCATTATCGGAAAAAGATTCAGCGCCGAAACTAATCTCCGAATTTAATTCCCTGCGCCAATGGCATATCTTTTGACCAGTTGATCGTATTTGTCTGACGACGCATGTACCCCTTCCAGGCGTCCGAACCGGATTCCCTGCCGCCGCCCGTTTCTTTTTCTCCGCCAAACGCGCCGCCGATCTCTGCGCCGGAAGTGCCGATATTCACATTGGCGATTCCGCAATCCGAGCCGCGATGCGACAGAAAAGTTTCCGCAGTAATCAAATTGGTCGTGAAAATTGCGCTGGACAATCCCTGCGGTACATCATTGTGAATTTGAATCGCTTCTTCGATTGTCTCGTATTCCAGCAAATAAAGAATCGGAGCAAAAGTTTCTTCTTTTACAATTTCCGTCTGCTGCGGCATTTTCACAATGGTGGGTTCCACAAATTGTTTGCCAATCTCCGGCAGACGCTTGCC